>NZ_JAKUDO010000005.1 GCF_022436485.1 Agrococcus sp. ARC_14 | reverse complement strand
CGGTTCTGAGCGACGCGCACGACGTCCTCACGGAACTCGCGCGGGTAGGGCTTGGGCATGATGACATCCTCCCAGCGGCACCTCACGGCACCACAGATCAGGTGTCACCTGTCCGTGCAGCAGACCCTTCCGTGAGGACGTCGTGCGCGTCGCTCAGAACCGCGAGCCCGGTGTTCCGTTGCGTCAGATCGCGGCCGACTTCGGGATCAGCGAGACCTGTCTGCAGAACTGGGTCCGCCAGGCCGCGATCGAAG
>NZ_JAKUDO010000004.1 GCF_022436485.1 Agrococcus sp. ARC_14 | reverse complement strand
GGGGCTGCTGCACGAGTAGGTGACAGTTTCGGTTAGGCCGCAAGGGCCAGGTTCTTGGTCATGATGGTCTCGTACTCGACGGGCGTCAAACGGCCAAGGCGTGGCTGCCGGCGGCGTCGGTGGTAGGTCCGCTCGATCCAGGTGACGATCGCGATGCGCAGCTCTTCCCGGGTGGTCCACGCCCGCCGGTCGAGGACGTTCTTCTGCAGCAATGAGAAGAACGACTCCATTGCGGCGTTGTCGCCGGCCGCGCCGACCCTGCCCATCGATCCGACCATGCGGTGACGGGCCAGCGCGCGGATCGCCTTCCGGGAGCGGAACTGGCTTCCTCGGTCGCTGTGCACCACGCAACCGGCGACGTCGCCGCGCAGCGCGGCCGCGTTGTTGACGGCGTTCACGACCAGCCGGGACTTCATCCGCGAGTCGATCGAGTAGCCGACGATCTTGTTGCTGAACACGTCCTTGACCGCGCAGAGGTAGAGCTTGCCCTCAGCGGTGCAGTGCTCGGTGATGTCGGTCAACCAGAGCCGGTTAGGAGCATCGGCAACGAACTCGCGCTGCACGAGATCGTCGTGGACGGGCGGGCCGGCCTTCTTGCCGTTCCCGCGCGCCTTGCGCTTGCCGAACGCCGACCACCAGCCGTGCCGTGACGCGATCCGCCACGCCGTCCGGTCGGCCATCGGCTCCCCAGCGTCTCGGGCCTCATCGGCCAGCAGACGATGTCCGAACTCGGGATCGTCGCGGTGAGCGTCGAACAGCGCGTCCGCACGATACGCCTCCACCAGGTCAGCGGCCGTGACGGGGTTGGCGAGCCAGCGGTAGTAGGGCTGGCGGGAGAGCTTCAGCACCCGGCACGTCACCGCAACGGGGACCCCGTCGGCGGCGAGCTCTCTCACGAGCGGGTAGGTCATTTTCCCGGCAGATGCGCCTGTGCGAAGTACGCGGCCGCGCGGCGCAGCACCTCGTTCTCCTGCTCCAGCAGCCGCACGCGCTTGCGCAGCGCACGCGCCTCGTCCGCTTCGGCCTTGGTCGCGCCAGGCCTCGCGCTGACTTCGATCGCGGCCTGGCGGACCCAGTTCTGCAGACAGGTCTCGCTGATCCCGAAGTCGGCCGCGATCTGACGCAACGGAACACCGGGCTCGCGGTTCTGAGCGACGCGCACGACGTCCTCACGGAA
>NZ_JAKUDO010000003.1 GCF_022436485.1 Agrococcus sp. ARC_14 | reverse complement strand
CTACCACCGACGCCGCCGGCAGCCACGCCTTGGCCGTTTGACGCCCGTCGAGTACGAGACCATCATGACCAAGAACCTGGCCCTTGCGGCCTAACCGAAACTGTCACCTACTCGTGCAGCAGCCCCCTGTGATCGACGCTGCGGTGCCGGTCGCTGCTGGCGGCAATGCTGTCGGTGTCCTCGGTGACGCGACCAGTGATGGTGCGACCACGTCGGCGACGGCGGGATCGGGCGGTTCAGATGGCCCGGCGACCTCTGGTGACGACGGCCTGCTCGGCGGCGTCCAGGCGGTCATCGACGCCGCAGTGCCCGTCGCTGTCGGCGGCAACGCCATCGGCGTGGTCGGGGATGCGACCAGCGAGGGCTCGACGGTCGAGTCCTCGGCGACCGGCGGATCCGGTGGTTCGACCTCCGGTGACGACGGTCTGCTCGGGGGGCTTCTCGGCAACATCGGGGTGCAGGTGCCCGTGGCGGTCGGCTGCAACGCGGTCGGCCTGCTCGGCGACGCATCGACTGGCGCCTGCACGACGGCAGCTGGGCCTGGCGACCCTGGCGGCCCCGGTGACCCGGGTGACCCTGGTGACCCTGGTGACCCTGGTGACCCGGGCGACCCCGGTGACCCGGGCGACCCTGGTGACCCGGGCGACCCTGGTGACCCTGGTGACCCTGGTGACCCTGGTGACCCTGGTGACCCTGGTGACCCGGGCGACCCTGGTGACCCGGGCGACCCCAGTGACCCCGGTGACCCTGGTGACCCGGGCACGCCTGGTGACCCGGGCACGCCTGGTGACCCGGGCACGCCTGGTGAGCCTGGTGACCCCGGCACCCCCGGAGAGCCCGGTGACCCGGGCGACGACGGCAAGGCCGACGGCCCGGTGATCGATCGCCCGGCCGACGGTCCGACCGACGCGGGTGCGAACGCATCCGGTGACGCCGGCGCCATGCTGCCGCAGACGGGCTCGGAGCAGTCCTGGATCCTGCCGGTGGCACTCGTGCTGATGGCACTTGGAGGGCTGCTGCTCGGCGCACGTCGCGTGCGCACGATGCGGTGATCCGCTGGGAGTGCGGGGCGCGTGATGCGCGTCCCGCACTTCCGCATGGCTTCCCTCGTTCGCGAGAGCAGCCACGGCACACTCACCTACTGGATCTGGTTGAGCATGAGGGGCAATGGCCATGGGGCCCATCATGAAGCGGGACGTGGAGGCACGAGAGCACGCTTTCGGGGCCTCTGGAGCGACCGTTCTTAGATGAGCGCGCCGCCGGATGCCTCGATCCGCTGCGCGGTGATCCACGCAGCGCCGTCGGTCGCAAGTGTGGCGATGGCCTCTCCAATGTCCTCGGGCTCGCCAACGCGTCCCATCGCGGTGTTGGCTGCGAGGAAGTCGCGCATGCCGTCGTCATCGCGCATGGCGCCGCCGTTGAAATCCGTGGCGGTGGGTCCCGGGGCGATGGTGTTGACGCGGATGCGGCGTGGGCCGAGCTCCAGCGCGAGGCCGAGAGCGAATGTTTCGATCGCTGCCTTCGAAGCGGCGTAGGCCGCGGAGCCGACGGTGACGCGGCGGGTGAGCATGGACGAGATGCTGATGATGCTGCCGCCGTCCACGAGGTGCGGCACGACGGCCTGCGTGAGCAGGATCGTGCCCTTGACGTTGATGTCGAGGAGCGCGTCGAGGTCGTCGGGTGCGATCTCGCCGACAGCTCCCCAGCGACCAACACCGGCATTGTTCACGAGCACGTCGACCTCACGCTTCCCCCACCTCGCCTCGAGCGCGGCCGGCAGAGCGTGCGCGAACTGCTGGATGGAGTCGACGTCCGCGACGTCGAGCTGCAGGGCGATTGCCTCGGAACCCGCGACGGCGACGGCGTCGAGCGCTCCGTCCGCTCTGCTCGGCTCCCCGCGGTAGGTGATGACGATGCGTGTGCCGCGCTTCGCCAGCGCGACGGCGGCGGCGAGACCGAGGCCGCGGGCGGATCCGGTGACGATGGCGATGCGGTCAGCGGTCATGGGTGGTCTCCTCGAACGTGACGTGGACCAGTGGGCTGCCGGCGAGCCATGCCGCGAGCGGCGCGACCGGCTGCGGCAGGCCTGCGGGGTTGCTGGGCTGATTGAGGTCGTCGATGATGCTGGCGAACACTCGCCGCCTCGTCGACTCGTCGGTGATCGCCTCGCCAGAGGCGGCGAGGTCTGCGCGCAGTCCGTGTTTGAGGTGGATGGTGAAGCGCGGGTTGGCGACGATGTTCGCGAACCAGTCGCGTCGCGCCGGTGTGGTCGTGAGGTAGATCTCGCCGAACGCTCGGTAGAACCAGATCTCGATCCGCCGAGCCCGACCCGACCGCGCTCCGATCGTCGTGATGTCCACCGTGCGTTCGCGAGCCGACGACGCCGGTGTGATCGCCAATGCTTGGGCTGCCTCTTGCAGCATCGATCCTCCTAAGTAAGTAATCATTTACTTCTACTCTAGGATGGGGAACGACACGACGCAAGGAGCTGCCCGATGGCACGAGACGCCGAAGCGACGCGCGCACGGCTGCTGTCAGCCGCGTGCGATGAGTTCGCGCGGGTGGGTTTCGCAGGGGCTCGCGTGGACCGGATCGCCGCGGCGGCGGGCTCGAATGTTCGGATGATCTACGCCTACTTCGGCGGCAAGAGCCCGCTGTTCGATGCGAGCTTCGAGCATGTGGTCAGCGCCATGGCTGAGGCCGTGCCCCCGCGACCCGATGATCTGCCGGCCTGGGCCGCCGAGCTCGTCGAGTTCCACGATCGCGACCCGCGGGCGCTGCGCATCAGCATGTGGGCACAGCTTGAACGGCCTCAGGCCACGACGGAGCCACTCGACGTGTACGCCCAGAAGGTGTCGGCCATGCACCTTCCAGAGCAGGGCGAGCTTCGCCCAGCGGACGTGCTGATGCTGATCTACGCGATCGCGCAGGCGTGGCAGCTCTCGCCAGCGGGACTCGTCGCGCACGGCGCCAGCTCGACTGCAGAGCGCGCTGCCGCGGCGCGCGCCGCAGTCCACCGGCTGACCGGCTCAGGTGCGAGACAAGCCGCCACCTAGATCGAGGCGCCAGAGCCAACCTGTGGCCCACCGAGGCTTGGATGGCCCTCCGCGACGCGACACACCGCATCCACTTGACTCTGTTCGAACGTGTGTTCGATCATTGCAGGATGACCGGCGAGACGATCGAGCGCAGCGCACGGCGGCGCGACAGCCGCATCGGCGTGCTGCGCGTGCCCGACTGGTCGGTCGTCGTCGCGCGCCAGACCGGGGCGCTGCCCGCGGGTGGCGAGGTCGGCTCGCCCGGTGCGATCGTGCACGCGCTGCGCATCGTCGCCTGCGACGAGGGGGCGCGTGCCGACGGCGTGCGGGTGGGCATGCGTGTGCGCGATGCGCAGTCCGCGTCGCCCCTGCTCGCGCTCGCGCAGGCCGACCCGGTGGGGGAGGCGCTCGCATTCGAGCGGGTCGTGCGCGCGGTGCTCGCGGTCGTGCCGGCGGCGCAGGCCATCGGTGATGGCGCGCTGGCGTTCCGGATGCGCGGGGCGAGCAGGTTCTATGGCTCCGAGTCGCGCGCGATCGGGGCGGTGCGGGATGCGCTCGAGTCGCTCGGGTTCACCGCGGCGTTCGGTGTCGCCGACGACCGCTTCACGGCAGAGCTCGCGGTGGCCGCCGGGGCTGATGCGGCGACGCCGGCGACCGCCGTTGCGACGAGGACTGCTGCCGAGACGATCGTGCCCGTGGGTCGCAGCAGCGAGTTCCTCGCCCCGCTGCCGGTCGGGGTGCTCGGCGGCGACGAGCTGCCGAGCATGCTCCACCGCCTCGGCGTGCACACGCTCGGCGGCTTCGCGCAGCTGCCGGATGACAGCATCCGTGACCGCTTCGGCGCCGCAGGGCTCGTCTCGCTCGCCCGCGCCCGCGGTCTCGACGACCGTCGCGTCGACGAGGCGGGGCTCGGCGAGGAGCGGGTGCTGCGGCTCGTCTTCGAGCCAGGCATCGAGGGCGTGGCAGAGCTGGCGCTCGCGGTGCGAGAGCCGGTCGACCGCTTCGTGCGGCAGCTGGCGGAGCAGCGGCTGGTGTGCAGCGAGATCCGCATCATGCTGCGTGGCGAGGAGGGCCGCGTGAGCGAGCGGCTCTGGCGACAGCCGGGCTTCCTACGCGCGAGCGACATCGTCGATCGGATGCGCTGGCAGCTCAGCGAGAGCGAGCTCGGTTCCGCGCTGGTCGAGGTGCAGGCGCTGCCCGAGCGACTCGACGCCGACACCGAGCACATGCCGGGCCTGTGGGGCGGCGGCGGCATCGACGACCGCACGAAGCACGCGCTCGAGCGGCTGCAGAGCATGCTCGGCCGCGAGGCCGTGCTGACGGCGGCGACCGGCGGCGGCAGGCTGCTGGCCGAGCGCGGCGTGCTCACACCCTGGGGCGATGCGGCGCCGATCCAGCCGGCGGGGCCGTGGCCGGGTGCGCTGCCGGCCCCGCGGCCGACGGTCGTCTTCCGCCCGCCGCTGCCGGCGCTGCTCACCGACGCCGAGGGGCTCCCGGTCGAGCCGCAAGCGCTCGACGTGCGCGAGGCATCCCCCGCCGTCTTCTCACCGCCCGCCGCGCACCGCCGCCGGGTGGTGGCCTGGGCGGGGCCGTGGCCCATCCGCAGGCGCGAGCTCGGCGACACGGTGCACCGCGTGCAGATCCTCGACGGCGAGGGAGAGGCGTGGGTGCTGCTGCACGCCGACGGCGCATGGCTCGCGGAGGGGCGCTATGCGTAGCCAAGCGCTTGTCCGTCAACCGGTCCTGGGGTGCGCCGACGGAATAATCCCGTCGGACCACCGTCAGACCGGTTGAAAGAACGAGCGCAGAGGGGAGGAGGTGAGCGATGGCCGGCTGGAACAACCCGGCGATGCCGTGGCGCGAGCTCGAGGGCATCCTCAGCGACCGCGACGTGGGCGCTGGCAAGACCGCTGGGCACGCGACCGAGCTCGACGAGGCTCGCAGGCAGCGCATCCGCGTGCCCGCGCCCGAGCAGGCGACGCCCTACGCCGAGCTGCACGCGCACTCGCACTACTCGTTCCTCGACGGCGCCTCGAGCCCTGCAGAGCTCGTCAACGAGGCGCGCAGGCTGGGCCTCGAGGCGCTCGCGCTCGTCGACCACGACGGGCTCTACGGGGCGGTGCGCTTCGCCGAGGCCGCAGCCGAGGCGCAGCTGCCGACCGTCTTCGGCACCGAGTTCACGCTCGGCCTCGAGACGCCGCAGAACGGCATCCCCGACCCTGACGGCAGCCACCTGATCGCGCTCGCGACCGGGCCGGCCGGCTACTCGGCGCTCGCCTCCGCGCTCACCGACGGCTACCTCACGAGCGACATCCACGGCCCGGGCGAGAAGGGCAGGCCGATCTTCGAGCTCGACCGGCTCGCAGAGGCCGCGCACGGCGAGTGGCTCATCCTCTCTGGTTGCCGCAAGGGCACCGTCCGCCAGGCGCTCGACCGCTTCGGCGCCAACGCAGACGGGGCGGATGCCGCCGGTCACGAGCTCGACCGGCTCACGTCGCTGTTCGGCCGCGACCGCGTCGCTGTGGAGCTCAGCGACATCGGCGACCCGCGCGACTTCGAGCGCAACCGGGTGCTGGCCGAGCTCGCCGAGCAGCGCCGGCTGCCGGTGATCGCCACCACGAACGCGCACATCGCCAACCCGGCGCGGCAGCAGCTCGGTGACGCCGTCGCGGCCGTGCGCGCCCGCCGCTCCATCGACGAGCTCGACGCCTGGCTGCCGGCCGGGGGCGTGCCCTCGCTGCGCAGCGGCGCTGTCATGGCCCGCCGCTTCCGCGCCTTCCCCGGCGCGATCGACACCGCGGCAGCGCTCGGCCGCGAGCTCGCCTTCGACCTGCGCGCCGCCTCGCCGCAGCTGCCGAAGACCGAGGTGCCACAGGGCCACACGCCCATGAGCTGGCTGCGGGTGCTCGTCGCCGAGCGATTGCCGCGCGTCTACGACACGGTGCTCGATCCCGCCGGGGCCGCCCGCCCGAGCGCGGAGGTGCAGGCGAGGATCGACCACGAGCTGCACCTCATCGACGAGAAGGGCTTCGCCGGCTACTTCCTCATCGTCTTCGAGATCGCCGAGTTCGCGCACGGCCGCGGCATCCTCTGCCAGGGCCGCGGCAGTGCGGTGGCGAGCGCCGTCTGCTTCATCCTCGGCATCACCGCCGTCGACCCCATCCGCTACCGGCTGCCCTTCGAGCGCTTCATCTCGATGATGCGCGAGGAGGAGCCCGACATCGACATCGACTTCGACGCCGACCGTCGCGAGGAGGTCATCCAGCACGTCTACGAGCGCTACGGCCGCCGCAATGCCGCGCAGGTCGCCAACGTCATCACCTACCGCCCGAAGTCGGCGGTGCGCGATGCCGCGAAGGCGCTCGGCTATGCCGTCGGCCAGCAGAACGCCTGGTCGAAGTCGGTGGAGTCCTACTCGAAGCCCGAGACCGACGGGATCCCCGAGCCGGTCGCGCTGCTCGCCGGCGAGTTCCTGCACGCGCCGCGCCATCTCGGCATCCACTCCGGCGGCATGGTGCTCACCGAGCAGCCGGTCGGCACGGTCTGCCCGATCGAGCCCGCGCGCATGAAGGACCGCACGGTGCTGCAGTGGGACAAGGACGACTGCGAGTGGATGGGGCTGGTGAAGTTCGACCTGCTGGGCCTCGGCATGCTCAGCGCCATGTCGCACACCATGGCGCTCGCGACCGAGCACACGGGCGAGGAGTGGACGCTCGCGACCATCCCGCTCGAGGAGCCGGGCGTCTACGACATGCTCTGCGAGGGGGATGCGGTGGGCGTCTTCCAGGTCGAGTCGCGCGCGCAGCTCGCCACCCTGCCGAGGCTGAAGCCCCGCTCGTTCTATGACCTGGTGATCGAGATCGCGCTCATCCGGCCCGGCCCCATCCAGGGTGACGCCGTGCATCCGTACCTCCGCCGTCGCAGCGGACAGGAGCCGATCACCTACGCGCACCCGCTGCTCGAGCCGGTGCTCGAGCGCACCCTCGGGATCCCGCTCTTCCAGGAGCAGCTCATGCAGATGTCGGTCGCGGTCGGCGGCTTCGACGCGGGCGAGGCCGACCAGCTGCGGCGCGCGATCGGCTCGAAGCGCTCGAAGGAGAAGATCGCGGCGCTCAAGGCGAAGCTCTTCGTCGGCATGGCGGCGAACGGCATCGAGCCCGAGATGGCCGAGGCGATCTACCGCAAGATCGAGGCCTTCGCGGGCTTCGGCTTCGCCGAGTCGCACTCGCTCGCCTTCGCCAAGCTCGTCTACGCCTCATCCTGGCTGAAGCTGCACTACCCGGCGGCGTTCCTCGCGGGCCTGCTGCGCAGCCAGCCGATGGGGTTCTGGTCGGCGCAGACACTGGTGGCGGATGCGACCAGGCACGGCGTGGAGACGCTGCGGCCCGACGTGGTGCGCTCGGGCGTCGACGCGGGGCTCGAGGCCCGTCCGTCAACCGGTCAGGCGGTCGGTCGGGGCGCTGAGACGGCTGGGGGACCAGCAGGCCGGTTGACGGACCGCGCGGAGTGGCCGGCGGGCGATGACGCGTGCATGGCGCACGAGCAGCCGGCGGTGCCGGCACGGGCGACGGAGACGCTCGCGATGCGCGAGCGGCACCGCCGCGACGCGGGACTCGCCGTGCGGATGGGGCTCGCGGGCGTGAGCGGCATCGGCAGCGCTGCGGCCGAGCGCATCGTCGCCGCCCGCGGCGCGCAGCCGCTGCGCGACATCCACGACCTCGCCCGCCGCGCCGACCTCGACCGCGGCGAGCTCGAGGCGCTCGCGACCGCCGGGGCACTCGACGGGCTGGGCGTCAGCCGCCGCGAGGGGCTGTGGCTTGCGGGGCCGGCCGCCACCGAGCGCGAGGATCAGCTGGAGGGCACGCAGGTGAGCCTGCAGCCGCCGCTGCTGCCGATGCTGAGCGCAGAGGAGCAGGTGGCGCTCGACATCTGGTCGACCGGCGTCGCGACCGACGACCATCCGGTGCGGCACGCGCGGGCGATGCTCGACGCGCGCGGGGTGCTGCCGATCGCGGCGCTCGCCGAGGCGGAGCCCGGCAGGCGCGTGCACTCGGCGGGCGTCGTCACGCATCGGCAGCGGCCGCGCACGGCGCAGGGCGTCACCTTCATGAACCTCGAGGACGAGACGGGGATGCTGAACGTGATCGTCTCGAAGGGCCTGTGGCTCAACCAGAAGCAGGTCGCCAGGCACGCGCCGGCGCTCATCGTGCGCGGCATGCTGCAGCGCACCGAGGAGGGCGTGATCGCGCTGCTGGCCGATCGGCTCGAGCGCTTCGAGGTGCCGAGCCGCGGGTCGCGCGACTTCCAGTAGTCCGCAGGTCGAGGAGCGAGCGGCGCAGCCGCACGCGTCACGAGACCGAAGCGCGCGCGCCGCCGCTGCCTGCTGGGCTGAGCCGCTCCGGCACGCACTGCCCTGTGCGCGTCAGAGCCCCGCTCAGCTAGTCTGCAAGGCTGCGCTTCCGGCGCGGCCATGCGCGGCGCGGTACGCCGCAGCAACCCGGATCGGAAGCCTCCATGCACTCCAGCACTGTCACTGAGCACTGGCTCCCGCACCTGCCCGCAGCGGCGGCACCGCGCGCGAGCGGCACGCTCCGAGTCGTGGTCGACGATGCGCTGTCGCACGAGCGCCGACTGTCGGTGCTCGAGCCCGTTGACGGCGCAGGGGTCGTCGCGCTGACCACCGAGATGGCTGCCGCGCTGGATCTCGCCGACGGAAGCGAGCTCGACCGCCCTGCGCTCGCGGCGGCGCTCGCCGGCGCAACGGTGCGGCTGCACGGCGCGGACCACCTCTTCTTCCTCCCGGCGGAGGAGCACGAACCGCTGCTGCGGGAATCCGTGCCCCCGCACATCCGCCAGCTCACCGAGGGCGACGCCGAGGCATTCGCTGCCTTCGAGGGCGAGGCGAGCGAGGGTGACCTCGACGACGCCTACGTCGAGCTCGACCACTGGCTCGTGTTCGGCGCCTTCGTCGGCGACGAGCTCGCGTGCGCGGCGAGCATGTACCCGTGGGCGGGCAGCGCGCTCGCAGACCTGGGCGTGCTCACACTGCCGCGGTTCCGCGGGCAGGGGATCGCGCGGCAGACGGTGCGCGCGATGAGCGCGCATGCGCTGGGCCTCGGCTACGAGCCGCAGTATCGCTGCCAGCTCGACAACCTCGCCTCCGTGGCGCTCGCGCAGTCGGCAGGGCTCACGCGGCTCGGCAGCTGGGATGTCGTCGCGGAGGAGGACGCCGAGGTGGCCGACTGACGCCTCAGGGCGTCAGTGCTGCAGGCCGTCGCGCCACACGGCGACCGGCTCGAGCCGCTGGTCGAGCGCCACGAGATCGGCCCGTGCACCCAGCTGGATGCGCCCGAGATCGGGGCGCGCCACCGCATCCGCCGGTGCCCTGGTGGCGGCGTCGAGCGCGGCCTCCAGCGGCACGCCCGCCGCGACCAGCACGCGGATGGCGCGGTCGAGGGTGAGGGTGGAGCCGGCGATCGCGCCGCCATCGGCCAGGCGCGGGAGGCCCTGCTCGACGCGCACGTCGAGCGAGCCGATGCGGTAGTCGCCATCGGCCATGCCGGCGGCAGCCATGGCGTCGGTGACGAGGGCGATGCGGCCGGGCGCCGCCTGCAGCAGCAGCGCGAGCATCTCGGGCGCCACGTGCTCGCCGTCGGCGATCGCCTCGAGCGTCACCCGCTCGTCGAGCAGCGCGGCCGCGAGCGGGCCGGGCGCGCGGTGGTGCATCGGGGGCATGCCGTTGCACGCGTGGGTCAGCACCGTGGCACCGGCGTCGAAGGCGGCGCGCACCGTCGCGGCATCGGCGCCGGTGTGCCCGACCGCGACGAGCACGCCGGCATCCGTGAAGCTGCCGATCGCGTCGAGGGCGCCGGGCTGCTCGGGCGCGATGGTGATCTGGAGGATGCGGCCGTCGCCCGCCTCGAGCAGTCGCTCGACGGCATCCGGCGTCGGTGCCTGCAGTGCGCTCGCGTCATGCGCGCCGCGGTGGCTGTCGGCCAGGAAGGGGCCCTCGAGGTGCACGCCCAGCAGCGCGTCGTCGACGGCGCACCTGGCTGCGGCCGCGGCGACGCGCGGCAGCAGCTGCTCGAGCGGCGCGGTCACGAGCGAGACCACCTGCCGCGTCGACCCGTGCGCGGTGCGGAAGGCGCCGACGCGATCCCACTCGGGCGACTCGTCGTCGAAGGCGGAGCCCAGCGCGCCGTGGCAGTGCAGGTCGACGAAGCCGGGCACGAGCGTGGCGCCCGTCAGCGACAGGTCGGGGGTGCCCGGCGGCGTGCCTTGGCCGACCGCGGTGATGATGCCGCCCTCGGTCTGCAGCCAGGCATCCGGCACCAGCACGCCCTCGACGAACGCGCGATCGGCGGTCAGCAGCAGGCTCGTCTCGACCATGCCGCCAGCCTAGACGGCGGGCGGGGCCCGGCCAGTTGGCCGAGCCCCGCCCGATGCTGCTCCGGTGGTGTCAGCGCCGCTTGCCGGGCTTGTCTCCGCCGTTGCCGTTGCCGTTCCCGTTCCCGTTCCCGTTCCCGTTCCCGCCGCCGTTGCCGTTGCAGAAGCCCTGGCCCGGGTGGTCGTCGCCGTGCACCGGGTGGTCGTCGCCGAACACCGGGTGGCCGCAGCCGGGCTGCGCAGTCTCGAACGCGATGCCGATCACGACCGCGTCGTGGTCGCTCGCACGGTAGGCGTCGGGCGCCCACAGCGCATCCTGCGCATCCTGCTTGAACTCCATCGTGTAGTCGATGAGGCTCGCCTCGTCGGAGTTCGCGTGCCAGGCGGCAGCGCCCACGACGTGCGGCAGCATCTCGGCGTCGGCGAGGCCGTAGTCGAGGTAGCCGAGCTGTCCGTCGAAGACGTAGGTGTACGCCTCCTCGCCCTGGTGCAGTTTGAGCAGGTCGCTCCAGCCCGCGGCCTCGAGGGTCGTGATGGGATCCTCGTGGTCGTAGGCGTTCAGGTCGCCGATGATGAGCGAGCCATCGGTCTCGACGCCCGTCGGGTCGGTCGCGAGCCAGTCGGCGAGTGCCGCTGCGGCCTGCGTGCGCACTTCGTTGCAGTTGCCCTGCTCGGGCTCACCGGAGTCGCCCTCGCATGCCGAGCCCTTCGACTTCAGGTGGTTGACGGCGACCGTGAGGGAGCCGCCGGTCGCGAGGTCGCGGAACGACTGCGCGAGCGCAGGCCGGTTCGCGCTGGTGTCGAAGCGCGGGTCGACCGAGGAGTCGAGCACGGCGTGCGCGCCCTCCGGCGACACGAGCGCCGGCTGGTAGATGAGCGCCGTCGTGATCTCGTCGGTGCCGATCGTGCCGGTGTCGATGCCGGCCCAGCGCTGGTCGCCGGCCGCCTCGTTGAGCGCTGCCACGAGCGTGTCGAGCGCGGCGCCGTCGTTGTTCTCGATCTCGAGCAGTCCGACGACGGCCGAGTCGAGCTCGTTGATGGCGGTGACGATCTTCGCCTCCTGGCGTTCGAGCTCCGCGGGCGTCTGCGCGCCGCGGCTGCCGAGCGTGGTGAAGTAGTTCAGCACGTTGAACGAGGCGACCTCGAGCGTGGCGCCCTCGATCTCCGGCGCAGCCTGGCGCTCGTTCACGGCCGCGTACGCGCCGGCCTCGGTGGGCTGGATCGCCCAGGTGTCGAAGCGCCAGTCGAGCACGCCCGTGATGCCGGTGATGGTGTCGCCGCCGCGGAAGGTGTTCTGCAGCGTGAACTCGGCGAGGTTGCCAGGGTGGATGGCGGGGTCGGGGTTCTGCGAGGAGCGCGCGTCGTCGATCGTGATGCGGCCGGCGGCGTTCGCCTCGCGCACTGCTGCAGCCTCGGCCGAGCCGGGCGCTGCGACGGCAGTCGGCTGCATCTGTCGCTCGGTGCCGACGACCACCTGGCCGTAGCGGCCGTAGTTGAAGTACTCGAGGATCGAGAGCGACTGCGGCAGCGTCACGAGCATGTTCTCGAACGGCTCGTGGTCGGCGATGGGCAGGCTCACCTCGACCGGCGCGGGCAGTGCACCCTCGCCGCAGTCGGCGACCGCGCCGTTCGCGATCTGCGTCATGCCGTAGTGCTCGCTGGGCGTGCCGGTGACCTGCACGAGATCGCCCTCGGCGACGTCGACGGCGTTCGGCGCGTAGACGAACAGGCCGTCGCTCGTGGCAGGGTCGCCGTCGCCCGCGTCCTGCAGCGTGAAGCCGTCGAATCCGCCGGTCTGGAAGTCGCCGGTGACGACGCCCTCGACGGTGACGGGCGTGCTGATCGGGGTCGCGTCCCCGTTGCCCTGGACGGCGCCGATCAGCGTGATGCCCTCGGCGATGCACTCGGTCTCGGTGGGCGGCTCCTCCTCGCCGTCGTCCTCGAAGACGCGGTTGGCCTCGCCCGGGGTGTTCCACGCCTCGCCGGCTGCGGGACTGCCGCCGCGAACGCCGGCGCCGTTGAAGGCGTTGCGCACCCAGTCGGCGGGCGCGTCGGTGTCGGCGCCATCCGGCAGCCGGCTCGCGCCGCCCACCGTGCGGGTGTCGCCGTCGAAGTCGGGCTCGAGGACGGTGCCGTAGCCGAGGTCGCCGGTGTCGCCGTCGGTCACGCCGACCGCGTCGACGAGCGTGAAGGCGACGCCGACGTCGATCGTGCCGTCGCGGTCGGCGTCGACGACCTGGCCGTTTGTCGCCGTGCCCTCGACCAGCAGGATCGAGGCCGAGCCGTTCTGGATGCCGTTGAGCGGGTAGCGCAGCACGCCGCGGCCGCCCGCGTCGAGCGCGGGGGCCGCGTCGACGCGGATGATCCGGCCCTGATTGGTGTTGCTGTCGCCCTCGACGATCACGATGCTGTGACCGCTCAGATCATCGCCGGGCGAGCCGAGCAGCTCGACGAACTCGACGTCGGTGTCGGTGCCATCGACGTCGGCCGAGAACTCGTTGATCACGGGGTGCTCGGCGGCCATGGCCGGGGAGGCGATGATGCCCGTCAGGGCGAGCGCGGCGACCGTCGAGGTGCCGAGCAGGGTGCGTGCGCGCATGGATTCCACTCCGTTGGGGTGCAGGGACGAGCCACACGCTAGCCCTCGCAGGCGACGGCACGCCGCAGCACGGGTGAACTGCCGGTGAACCCGGCGTCGCTCAGCGGAAGATGATGGTGCGCTGGCCGTCGAGCAGCACGCGATCCTCGGCGATCCACTGCACGGCGCGCGAGAGCGTGCGCGACTCCTCGTCCTGACCGATCGCGACGAGCTGCGCGGGGGAGTGCGCGTGGTCGACGCGCACGACGTTCTGCTCGATGATCGGGCCCTCGTCGAGATCGCTCGTGACGAAGTGCGCGGTGGCGCCGATGAGCTTCACGCCGCGCGCATGCGCCTGGCGGTAGGGGTTGGCGCCCTTGAACCCGGGGAGGAAGGAGTGGTGGATGTTGATGAGGCGGCCCTCGAGCGCCGCGCAGAGCTCCGGCGACAGGATCTGCATGTAGCGCGCGAGCACCACGAGCTCGATGCCCTCGGCCTCGACCACCTCGAGGACGCGACGCTCGAACGCGGCCTTCGTGGCCGCATCCGTGACCTGCAGGTGCTCGAAGGGCACGTCGTAGAAGGCGGCGAGCGAGCCGAGCTCCGGATGGTTCGACATGACGAGCGGGATGTCGACCGAGAGCTGGCCGGCGCGCTGGCGGAAGAGCATGTCGTTGAGGCAGTGCGCGGCCTTCGACACCAGCACCAGGGCCTTGAGCGGGCGGCCCACGTCATCGAGCTGCCACTGCATGGCGTACCGCTCGACGATCGGCGCCAGCCGGGCCTCGAAGTCGCCCCGCTCGGCGTCAGCCTCGACCTGCAGCCGCATGAAGAAGCGGTCGGTGTCCGCGGAGGAGAACTGCTGCGACTCGGTGATGTTGCCGCCGCAGTCGACGATCGCGCCCGAGATCGCGTGCACGATGCCCGGTCGATCGTCGCAGACGAACGACAGGATCCAGTGGTTGCTCACCCGGTCGAGTCTAGATCGCCACGGAGTTCAGCTCCGCGCTTCGTGGGCGCGCAGGGCGGCGGCGGCCTCGTCGAGGAAGTCGTCGACCTCGCTGATCGCGTAGCCGTCGCGGAATCGCGTGGTGGTGAACTGCGCCCCACCGATGTCGTCGGCGAGCAGATTGATCGCCGCCGCGTCACCCTCGAGGTGCCCGCGCAGCGTGACCGTGATCTCGTCGAGGTAGGCGTCGACCTCGTCCTGGTCGTAGCCCTGGCCGAAGCGCGTGGTGGTGAACCGCCTGTGCACGACGTCATCCGGAGTCAGCATGGCTCGATCCTAGGGCGGCGACCGCCCGGACTAGGCTCATCTGCGCACCATGTCAGAGCCCACCGCATCCCCCGAACCCGCCACGAAGCCCTTCCCGATGGCGGCGCTGCTCGTGCTCGCGCTCTCGATCTTCGTCAACATCTCGATCGAGATGCTGCCGATGGGCCTCGTGCTGCCGATGAGCCGCGACCTCGGCGTCTCGGAGAGCGCGATCGGCCTGCTCGTGTCGGTCTTCGCCTTCACCGTCGTCGCGTCGTCGACCACGCTCATCCGCCTCACCCGTCGGCTGCCGAGGCACGCGCTCGTGATCGGCGTGCTGCTGATCTTCACCGCCTCGTGCCTGGCGACGGCGATCGTGCCCACCTATGAGTGGATCATCGCGATGCGCATCATCGGCGGGCTCGCGCACGGCGTCTTCTGGACGGTGGTGGGCGCCTACGCCGCCTACCTCGTGCCGCCGGCGCAGCTGGGACGCGCGGTCGCCATCACGAGCGCAGGCGGCTCGCTCGCCTTCGTGCTTGGCCTGCCGCTGGCGACGCTGCTCGGCCAGGCCGTCGGCTGGCGCTGGGCCTTCGCCGTGTTCGGCGTCGCCTGCCTGCTCGCGGCCATCGCCGTCTGGCGGGTGCTGCCGGCCGTCGACCACCTGAAGGATGTCGCCACGACCGAGACGGGGTCGCTCGCGCTGCCCGTCGATCACCCGCGCGTGTCCATGAGCGGCATGGTGGTCGCGGTCATCTCGACCACCCTGGCGATGACCGGTCAGTACGCCTTCTACACGTTCATCTCGCCGTTCCTCGTGCAGCATGCGCAGCTGCCGGAGGAGTGGCTCAGCCCCGCACTGCTCGCCTACGGGGTGATGGGCGCCATCGCCGTGCTCGCGCTCACCATCTGGCTCGGCGGGCGCCCGCTCGCGGGCGTGGTCGCCTGCATGATCGTGATGCTGCTGACGATGCTGGTGCTCGCGGTGTCGACGGTGCTGCCGTTGACGTTCGCGGCCGTGCTGGTGTGGGGCCTCGCGATGGGCGCGCTGCCGCCGCTGCTGCAGACGCGGCTGCTCGAGGCGACGCCAGAGCGACTGCTGCAGCCGGCCATGGCCTGGTACACGACGGGCTTCAACACCGGCATCGGCGGCGGCGCGCTGCTGGGTGCCATCGCCTTCGACACGCTCGGCCCAGGCTCGCTGCCCTGGGTGCTCTTCGCGGGCATCGCGATCAGCCTCGTGCTCATCGCGCTCAGTCGCGTCCGCAGGCCCGCGGCCGCCTGATCGAGGCTGCGGCTGCAGCTGCAGCTGCAGTTGCAGAGATCGATCGGCTACGCGATCTCCGGCCGCTTCTGCCGGAACATGCGGGCCGGCCGGTCGTCGCCATCCCACACCTGCGTGATGCCCCACGCCACCGCGGCGATCGGCACCGAGAGCACCGCGCCGACGATGCCGCCGAGCACGGTGCCCACGGTCAGGGCGATGAGGATGACGAGGGCGTGCAGCTTGAGCGAGCGGCCCATGACCACCGGTTGCAGGAAGTTGCCCTCGAGCTGATTCACGACGATGACGGCGCCCAGGACGATCAGCGCAGAGATCCAGTCGTTGGCGACGAGCGCGACGAGCGTCGCGAGTGCTCCGGCGACGGTGGCGCCGACCAGCGGGATGAACGCGAGCAGGAACACGAGCACGGCGAGCGGCAGCGCGAGCGGCACCTGCATGATCCAGAGCACGACGCCGATGCCGACGGCATCCACGAACGCGACGGTGGCGGTGCCGCGCACGTACCCGCCGAGCGTCTCGACGGTCTTGCCGCCGATGCGCTTGGCGCGCGCGTAGGGCTCGCCCTCGAAGGGGCGCAGCAGGAACTCCCAGATGCGAGGTCCGTCCTTGAGGAAGAAGAACAGCACGACGACCATCAGCACGAGCCCCGTGACGAAGCTCGCGGCGGCGCTCACGCCCGCCAGCGCACCGGAGCCGAACTGCGCGCTCGTCAGGAACTCGACCACGGCGTCGCGCGCTCCGGTGATCTGGTCGTCCGTTGGGGCGAACGGCAGAGTCGTGACCCATTCGACGACCCGGTCGAATCCCTCGCTCGCTTGATCGACGAGCTCGCCGAACTGATCGCGCACCGCGTTGACGATGAGCCACACGACACCACCGAGCACGACCACGATCGCCAGCAGCGCGAGGACGGTCGCGAGCACCGACGGCACGCCCCGGCGACGCATCCACCCCATCACGGGCGCGAAGGCGGCCGCGAGGATGAGCGCGAGCATCACGGGGATGATGACGACGGTGAGCTGCGTCATCGCGAAGACCATGCCGGCGACGACGATGAGCACCAGGATGATCTGCAGCGCGCGCGTCGCGAGCCGGCCGAACGTGTCGGCCCACAGCGACCAGGGGGCGCGGAGGGGTCGCTCAGCGATCTCGATCGGTCGCTTGGGTGTGAACAGGCCCATGGGTCTCCCTCGGGTGTGAGCCTCCACGCTAGCGAGCCTCGGCTGCGAGCACCGACGGCTCGCGCGTCTCGCTACCCGCCGGAGACCACGGCGGGTACCGCCCCACGCAGCGCCTCGCGTACGGCGGCGATGGCCGGGGAGCCGCTCGAGGCGGCGCGGGCCGCGGTGAACACCTCGCGCCGGGGTGCCCCGGGCAGCGGCAGCGCCCGGAAGCGCACCTCCGTGTCGACCCAGGTGAGGTCGTTCATGATGCCGACCGCGTGGCCGGTCTCGATGAGCCGCATCTGCGCCTGCAGGTCGGCGGTCGCGAATCGCACATCGGGCTCGAAGCCCGCCACCCTGCACTGCTGCTCGCCGAAGTGCCGCGACGCCGCGCCCTGCGGCTCCATCACCCACGGGTGCGCCGCGGCGTCGGTCAGCGACCCGATCTCGCTGCCGGGCGGCACCGCGAGCCGCAGCGCATCCGTCATGAGCACCTCGCGGTCGAGCCCCAGATGCTGCGGCGCCGCGTGCCCCGGGTACTGCTCGGCGACGACGAGATCGAAGTCGCCCACGTGGGTGTCATAGAGCGCCGTCTCGGGCTCGCGCTGCACCATCTCGACGCGCACCTCGGGCGCGGTGTCGGCGAGGATGCGCAGCATCGCGGGCACGAGCGAGAGGGCAGCGGACTGGAAGACGGCGACGCGCACGGTGCCGATCGGCCGGTCGAGGGATGCCGCGACGGCGCGCTCAGCCGTCTCGAGCTGGGCGAGGATGTGCTCCGCGTGCTGGGCGAGCAGCTCACCCTGCGGGGTGAGGGCGAGGCGGCGGCCCTGCTTGCGGGTGAGCGGCACGCCCACCTCGCGCTCGAGCGCCGTGAGCTGCTGCGAGACGGCGCTCGGCGCGTAGGCGAGCGCGGCTGCGACGGCTGCGATCGTGCCGCGCAGGCGCAGCTCGCGGAGCAGTCGCAGGCGGCGGACGTCGAGCACGGGCGACCTCCCTCAAAGCATCAGTCAAAGCGATGCAAAATCATCGCCAACCGTCACTGTACCTGAACGATGCGGAGCGGCAGACTGGCCGCGACGCGCATGTCAGCGCGACCCGGACACCACCGCGACCGGACACCCGTGCACCTCTCCGAGGGCGCACCAGCGAGAGAGGGCAGCCGCATGGGCGCAGCCGCCACCGAGAAGCACGTCGAGCCGAAGCACGCGCAGCAGGACAGCGCCGCCGAGGTCTCGCAGGCCGAGCTCCAGGAGCTGCAGGCGCTCGCGCCGCAGATCGTCGAGCAGGTGCGCACCTGGCTCGAGCAGGCGGAGCAGATCCCCTCCGACTCCAGCGCCGAGCAGCTCGCCGGTGTGCTGCGCGACCCCAAGGGCCTCGACTTCGCAGTGTCGTTCGTCGACGGCGTCGTGCGCCCTGAGGACGTGCACGTGGCCGCCCGCACGCTGCGCTCCATCGCCGGCGACGCGCCCTCGTTCCTGCCCTGGCCGATGCGCCAGGCGCTCAAGCTCGGCGGCGGCGTCGCCCCGCTCGCCCCGCAGATCGTCGTGCCGATCGCGCGCCGGGTGCTGCGCGAGATGGTCGGGCACCTCATCATCGACGCGACCGACGCCCGACTGGGTGCCGCGATCAAGCGCATCCGCGCCACCGGGGCACGGCTGAACGTCAACCTGCTCGGCGAGGCCGTGCTGGGCGATCGCGAGGCCAAGCGCCGCCTCGACGGCACCATGGCGCTCATCGAGCGCGACGACGTCGACTACGTTTCGATCAAGGTCTCCGCCACCACGGCTCCCCACCAGGCGTGGGCCTTCGACGCCGCGGTCGGGCACGTGATCGAGCGGCTGCTGCCGCTCTACCGGCGCGCGGCCGAGACGAACACCTTCATCAACCTCGACATGGAGGAGTACAAGGATCTCGAGATGACCATGGCGGTCTTCACGCGGATCCTGGAGACGCCCGGCCTCGAGCAGTACCGCGGCGGCATCGTGCTGCAGGCCTACCTGCCGGACGCGCTGCCGGCGATGCAGCGGCTGCAGGCCTGGGCTGCCGAGCGCCGTGCCAAGGGCGGTGCGAGCGTGAAGGTGCGCCTCGTGAAGGGCGCGAACCTGCCGATGGAGCGCGTCGAGGCGTCGATCCATGACTGGCCGCTCGCCACCTGGCACACGAAGCAGGACAGCGACACCCACTACAAGCGCGTGCTCACCTGGGCGCTCACCCCCGAGCGCATCGGCAACGTCGAGCTCGGCGTCGCAGGTCACAACCTCTTCGACGTCGCCTTCGCGTGGCTGCTGGGCAAGCAGCGCGGCATCACCACCGGCCTCGAGTTCGAGATGCTGCTGGGCATGGCGCAGGGCCAGGCAGAGGTCGTGCGCCGCGACGTCGGCGGCCTGCTGCTCTACACGCCGGTCGTGCACCCCGCCGAGTTCGACGTGGCGATCGCGTACCTGATCCGCCGCCTCGAGGAGGGCGCCAGTCGCGAGAACTTCATGTCGGCCGTCTTCGAGCTCGCCAGCTCGCAGCCGCTCTTCGATCGCGAGCACGATCGCTTCCTCGCCTCGCTCGACGGCCTCGCCGCGGAGGCGCCCGGCACGCACCGGGTGCAGAACCGGGCGGATGCGGTCACACCCGTCACGGACGACGGCTTCCGCAACGCCCCCGACACCGACCCCTCGCTGCCCGCCAACCAGGCCTGGGCCGCGGGCATCCGCGAGCGCTCGAAGGCATCGCGCCTCGGCGTCGACGCCGTCGAGGCGGCCACGCTCCGCGACGCTGCGGCGCTCGACGCAGTCATCGAGACCGGCATCGCCGCCAACGAGTCGTGGCGCAGTCTCTCGGGCGACGCGCGCGCCGAGATCCTGCACCGCGTCGGGCACGAGCTCGAGGTGCGACGCGCCGAGCTCATGGAGGTCGCCGCGAGCGAGGCGGGCAAGACCCTCGACCAATCCGACCCCGAGGTCTCCGAGGCGATCGACTTCGCCCACTACTACGCAGAGCGCGCTCGCGACCTCGAGCAGGTCGACGGCGCCACTGCGGTGCCCTCGCGACTGATCGCGGTGACGCCTCCGTGGAACTTCCCGATCGCCATCCCGGCAGGCTCGACCCTCGCAGCCCTCGCCTCCGGCGCATCCGTCATCATCAAGCCCGCCCGCGCCACCGCGCGCACCGGCGCCACGATGGTCGAGGCGCTCTGGGCCGCCGGCGTGCCGAAGGACGTGCTGCAGCTCGTGCAGCTGGGCGAGCGCTCGCTCGGCGACCAGCTGATCGGCGACCAGCGCATCGATCGCGTCATCCTCACCGGCGGCTTCGAGACCGCCCAGGCCTTCCGGCGCATCCGCCCCGACCTCAGCCTGCTGGCCGAGACGAGCGGCAAGAACGCCATCATCGTGACGCCCAGCGCCGACTTCGACCTTGCCGCGAAGGACATCGTGGCGAGCGCCTTCGGCCACGCTGGCCAGAAGTGCTCTGCGGCGTCGCTCGCGATCCTGGTCGGCCAGGCCGGCAGCTCGAAGCGCCTCCACAACCAGCTCGTCGACGGCGTGCGCTCGCTCGAGGTGGGCTACCCGTGGGATGCCACGAGCCAGATGGGCCCGGTCGTCGCGCCCGCGGAGGGCAAGCTGCTCGACGGCCTCACCAGGCTCGGCGCGGGGGAGCAGTGGGTCGTGGAGCCCAAGCAGCTCGACGACGAGGGCAAGCTGTGGAGCCCCGGCCTGCGCGCCGGCGTGCAGCGCGGCAGCGAGTTCCACCTGACCGAGTACTTCGGGCCGATCCTCGGCATCATGCGGGTCGACACCCTCGAGGAGGCCATCGCGCTCGTGAACGAGGTCGACTACGGCCTCACCTCGGGCATCCACTCGCTCGACCCGGCAGAGATCGGCACCTGGCTCGACACGATCGAGGCCGGCAACCTCTACGTCAACCGCGGCATCACCGGCGCCATCGTGCAGCGCCAGCCCTTCGGTGGCTGGAAGCGCTCGGTCGTCGGCCCCACCACGAAGGCGGGCGGCCCGAGCTACCTCATGCCGCTGGTCGACTGGCGCACGGCCGAGGCGCGAGAGCTCGCCCCGATCGCGCTGCCGTCGGTGCAGGTGCTCGTCGACGCCGTCTCGGTGCTGGCGAAGTCGGCGGATGCGTCGGTCACGGCGAGCGAGGCCGTCGCGCTGCGTCGCGCGGCCGGCTCCGACCAGCACGTCTGGGCAACCGAGCTGGGCGTCGCGCGCGACGTGCAGCAGCTGCTGGCCGAGCGCGACATCCTGCGGCATCTGCCGATGCCGGGCGTCGTGATCCGGCTCGCGGAGGGTGGTCGCATCGTGCAGCTGGCCCGCGCGGTCGCCGCCGCGCTGCGGGCAGGCGCCTCGGTGCGCGTGTCGACCGCGATCGAGCCCGCACCCGCCGTGCGCGCTGCGCTCGCGGCCGCGGGCGTGCCGGTGGAGGTGCAGGGCGACGCCGCGTTCCGGGCCGCGGCCGCGCGCCTCGCGCTGGGACGCATCCGCTACCTCGCCGCCGAGGAGGCCGTCGCCGAGGGCGTGCGTGCGCTGGCGGAGGCGGTCGACGGCCGCCCCGACCTGGCGATCGTGTCGCACGCGATCACCGAGGCCGGCCGTGTCGAGATGCTGCCGTTCCTGCGCGAGCAGGCGGTCGCGATCACGGCGCACCGCTTCGGCACGCCGAACCAGCTGACGGACGCGCTGATCTAGCAAGTCCCGCGGCCGGTGCAGGCGCCGCGTCGGCTCGTGCGGGCGTGGCGGCTCGATCCGCGGGCCGCTGCCGCCGTGCGTGCTGGTGCGCAGGTCTGTTCCGCTGTGCCGTGCCCCTTCGCGGACCTGCTCCGCTGTGTCGTGCCCCTTCGCGGACCCGTTCCGCCGTGCGTGCCGCTTCGCGGACCCGTTCCACCGAACTGGACCTGGTGCACCGGGTCCAGTTCGGTAGAAAGGGTCGCCGGGATGGGCCGGGTCGGGCCGGCGGGGGATGCGGTTAGTTCCGGTGCGGTCCGGTGCGGTGCGGTGCGGTGCGCTCGGGTGCGGGGGCGACTCGTCTGCGCCCGGCTCAGAGCACCAGGTGCTGGCGCCCGTCGATCAGCTCGCGCGCCGCGTCGAGATGCCCGGCGTGCGTCGCGGCGTCGAGGATGACGTGCACCAGCACCGCCTCGAGATCCGCGAAGACGCCCGCCGGCCAGTCCTCCTCCGGGCGGCGCGGCGCGGCATCGAGCTGCAGGCCGGCGAGGATCTCGTCGGAGTGCGCGATCGCGTCCCGGTACTCCTGCATCACGGCCGCGGTGGATGCATCCGCCCCGACCCGCCAGTCGGCGGGCCTGCCGCCGTCTGCCGCCGGATCGTCGGCCGGCCAGTAGTCGAGCGGCTCGCCCGCCATCACGGTGTGGAACCAGTAGCGCTCGAGCCCGAGCGTGAGGTGGCGGACGAGCCCGAGCAGCGACCAGCCGGAGGGCAGCGGCGCCGCGCGCAGCTGCGCGTCGCTGAGGCCGTCGAGCGCCTGCAGCACGTGTCGACGCTGCCGGTCGAGCGCGCCGAGGAGCAGGGAGCGGGTGCGGTCGTCATCGGGCATGCACCGATCCAAGCACCCATCCGCATCCGCCATCGCGCCCGGGATACGATGGCAGCGGCCGTGACTGGCGCACAGGTGGAGCACCACCGGGGAGCGGCCAGCACCCGCCGCGCGCCTGGGCACACCCATCCAGTGACGCGCGCCAGCGCACCAGCGAAGGAGCACCCGTGACCGACCGCCTGCCCAGCACGTTCAACTCGCCCCTCGCCGAGGTCGATCCCGAGATCGCCGAGGCCCTGCAGCTGGAGCTCGACCGCCAGCGCGACTACCTCGAGATGATCGCGAGCGAGAACTTCGTGCCCGTCGCCGTGCTCGAGGCAGCCGGCAGCGTGCTGACGAACAAGTACGCCGAGGGCTACCCCGGCCGCCGCTACTACGGCGGCTGCGAGTTCGTCGACATCGCCGAGACCCTCGCGATCGAGCGCGCCAAGGCGCTCTTCGGCGCCGAGTTCGCCAACGTGCAGCCCCACTCGGGCGCCACCGCCAACGCCGCCGTGCTGCACGCCATCGCGCGCCCCGGCGACACGATCCTCGGCCTCTCGCTCGACCACGGCGGCCACCTCACGCACGGCATGAAGATCAACTTCTCCGGCCGGCTCTACGACATCGTCGCCTACGGCGTCGACGAGGAGTCCAGCCGCGTCGACATGGACGAGGTGCGCCGCCTCGCCATCGAGCACAAGCCCAAGGTGATCATCGCCGGCTGGTCGGCCTACCCGCGCCAGCTCGACTTCGCCGCCTTCCGCGCGATCGCCGACGAGGTCGGCGCGCTGCTGTGGGTCGACATGGCGCACTTCGCCGGCCTCGTGGCGGCGGGCCTGCACCCGAGCCCGGTGCCGCACGCGCACGTCGTCTCCTCCACCGTGCACAAGACCATCGGCGGGCCTCGCTCGGGCTTCATCCTGACGAACGACGCCGACATCGCCAAGAAGCTCAACTCGGCGGTCTTCCCGGGCCAGCAGGGCGGCCCGCTCATGCACGTGATCGCCGCGAAGGCCACCGCGTTCAAGCTCGCCGGCACCGAGGAGTTCAAGGAGCGCCAGGAGCGCACGCTGCGCGGCGCGCACATCCTCGCCGAGCGCCTCATGCAGCAGGACGTGGCGGATGCGGGCATCACGGTGCGCTCCAACGGCACCGACGTGCACCTCGTGCTCGTCGACCTGCGCGACGCCGCCGTCGACGGCAAGCAGGCCGAGGATCTCCTGCACGAGATCCGCATCACGGTCAACCGCAACGCGGTGCCCAACGACCCGCGCCCGCCGATGGTCACGAGCGGCCTCCGTATCGGCACGCCGGCGCTCGCGACCCGCGGCTTCGGCGACGAGGAGTTCACCGAGGTCGCCGACGTGATCGCGCTCGCGCTGCTGCCGGGCGCAGACACGGATGCGCTGCGCGCCCGGGTGGCGAAGCTCGCCGAGGCGTTCCCGCTCTACCCGGGCGTGGGCCCCTCCGGTCAGCCGGTGTCGGTGCACGAGCTCGGCTCCAGCGTCGACGCGGGCGGCGCCGACCGATGACGGCGCGGCTCCTCGACGGCAACGCCACGGCCGCCGCCATCAAGCTGGAGCTCAAGGAGCGGGTGGATGCGCTCAGGGGCGAGGGCGTGACGCCCGGCCTCGGCACGCTGCTGGTGGGCGACGACCCCGCGAGCCAGTCCTACGTCAAGGGCAAGCACCGCGACTGCGCAGAGGTGGGCATCACCTCGATCCGCGTCGACCTGCCCTCGAACGCCTCGACCGCCGACGTGCGGAAGGCGATCGAGGATCTCAACTCGGCGCGCGAGGTGACGGGCTACATCATCCAGCTGCCGCTGCCGCCCGGGCACGACGAGCACGCGATGCTCGAGCTGATGGATCCCGACAAGGATGCCGACGGCCTGCACCCGACCAACCTCGGCAGGCTCGTGCTGGGCGTCGACGGCCCCATCGACTCGCCGCTGCCCTGCACACCGGCCGGCATCGTGCAGATGCTGCGCCGGCACGACATCCCGATCGCCGGAGCGATGGTCGCGGTCGTCGGCCGCGGGCTCACGGTCGGTCGGCCGCTCGGCCTGCTGCTGACCCGCAAGGGCATCGACGCGACCGTCACCCTCTGCCACTCGCGCACGCCGGATCTCGCGGCGCAGGTGCGCGAGGCCGACATCGTGGTCGCGGCCGTCGGCGTGCCGGGGCTCATCAAGCCCGACTGGGTCAAGCCCGGTGCCGCGGTGCTCGACGTGGGCATCACGCGCGGGCTCTCCGCCGAGACCGGCAAGGTGAAGCTGCTGGGCGATGTCGACCCGGGCGTCAAGGAGGTCGCAGCGTGGGTGTCGCCGGTGCCCGGCGGCGTCGGCCCGATGACCCGCGTGATGCTGCTCGACAACGTGGTGCAGATGGCGGAGGCGGCGGTGCGCTCGCGCTGATGGGGTGACTTCGCAGGTCGAGGAGCGCGCGTGCGGAGCACGCACGCGTCACGAGACCGGTTCGCTGGCGCCTGCGGTCTCGTGACGGCTGCAGGTCTGCGACCTGCGGCCTCCTCGACCTGCGGCAGCTGCTCAGCCGGCGTAGGCGTCGCGCAGCGCCGGGTAGTACTCGCCCCACATGGGCATCGGCTGCCCGGCGATCGCGGCCACCAGCCGGTCGAGGTACCACTCCCAGCCCGCCGCGACATCGGGGAGCATGGCCAGCGGCAGCTCGTGCTGCGTGAAGCGGATGAGCGAGCCGGTGCCGGGCTCCTGCCCGCCGTCCACCAGCTCGACCTCGAGGCTCCAGCTGCCCGACTCATCCGTCGTCTGCACCACCAGGTGCTCCGGGGCGGTGCAGTCGAGGATCTCGACGGCGCTCGTCGCGTCGCCCTCCTCGGCGGTCATGGCCAGCACGACCTCGCCGGAGTCCGGGTCGCCCACATAGGTGGCGAACCAGATGCCGAGCTCGCGAGACTCCGACAGGAACGGCCAGACGGCGATCGCGTCCGCCTGCACGCTGCGCTCCAGGGTCAGCTCGCACGTCTCGCCGTGCTCGGTGACGGTGCCTGTCCGTTCGATCGCCATGTCGGTCTCCTCCCGGTGGGGCCGAGCCTACGCATCCGTCACCCTGCCCCGCCAGGGGTGGGCGTCGCCGGCGCGCAGCGGCGATCGCGCACGGGCACCGCGGCGGCGTCGACCAGTCGGGCCAGCAGCTCGTCGTAGGGCACGCCCGCCGCGGCGAACATCCTCGGCACCTGCGATGCCGCGGTCATGCCGGGCATCGTGTTGATCTCGTTGAGCACCGGCCCGTCGTCGGTGAGGAAGAAGTCGACGCGAGCGACGCCTGCGCAGTCGAGCGCGTCGAACATCCGCAGTGCGGCCTCGGTGACGGCGGCGCGCTCCGTCTCGCTGACGACCGCCGGCACGCTGAACCTGGCGGAGCCGTCGTACTTCGTCGCCGTGTCGAAGAGCCCATCCGCGTGGATCTCGAGCGGCGGTGCCGCCCATCGGCTGCCGTCGGCCTCGCGCAGCACCGCGACGTCGATCTCGCGCCCGACGACGGGCTGCTCGAGCAGGATCCGGTCGTCGTGCAGCGCCGCAGCGCGCAGCGCGGCATCGAGCCCGATCGCATCGCGCACCAGCGCGACGCCGTGGCTGGAGCCGCCGCCGACCGGCTTGACGACCGCGTCGCCGTCGAAGGCGACCGCCGCGAGCGCTCGCGCATGCACCAGCCGCCCGGGCGCGGTTCGGATCCCGACCGCCTCGGCGACCAGCTTGGTCGCCCACTTGTCCATGCCGATGGCGCCCGCGCGCACCCCGGAGCCCACGATCGGCGTGTGCGCCAGCGCGCAGAGCGCAGCCAGTGTGCCGTCCTCGCCGAGGGCGCCGTGCACCGCCGGGAACACGACATCGGCGCGCGCGATCGCCGGCAGCGCCGCGGCGAGCGTGTCGACCACGCGACCGCCGGGCGCGGTGTCATCGCGCTCCGCGTCGCCGCGCTGCCAGCGCCCGTCGCGGCCGATGGTGATGGACTCGACCGCGTAGCCGCGGCGGCGTAGTGCGGCCTCGACCGAGGCGGCGCTCTCGAGCGAGACCTCGTGCTCGGCGCTCTGCCCGCCGCCGATCACCAGGATCTGGGTGGGGGTGGTCATGCGGTGGTCCTCCTGACGCGCGGCCCGATGCCGGTGACGACGGTGTGGGGGATGGTGCCGGCCCAGTCGGCCCATTCATGGATGCTGGGGGCCGGGTCGTCGGGCCCGAACACGGTGGCGAGGGTGCCGAGCGGCATCCGCTCGCCTCCCGTGTCGATCACGATCTGATCCATCGAGACGCGCCCGACGATCGGGCAGCGCAGGCCGCGGACCTCGACCGACGCGGCCGCGTGCAGCGTGCGGGGGATGCCGTCGGCATAGCCGAGCGGCACGACGCTCAGATGGGTGGCGGTGCGGGTCACGGTGCTGCCGCCGTAGCCGACCGGTGTGTCCGCGGCGACGAGCGCGCTGTGCACGATGGGCGCGGTGAGCCGCGATGCGCCGTGCAGCGCGGTGGTGCCCGACGGGTCGATGCCGACCAGCCCGGCGCCGAAGCGCACCATGTCGAAGTGCGTGGCGGGGTCGCTCAGCGCAGCAGCGGTCGCCGCCAGGTGCGTGATCGGGTCGCCGAGGCCCGCCTCGAGCAGCTCGAGCCTGGCCCGCCGCATCCGCTGCACCGCCGCGGCGTTCGCCGCCGGCTCCGCGCGGTCGGCCTTCGCGAGGTGTCCCATCAGGCCGGTCACGCGCAGTCGGCCGCCCGCCTGAGCCCGCTGAGCGCGCAGCAGCAGCTCGGCCCACGCGGGCTCCGCGCATCCCTCCCTCGCCATGCCGGTGTCGAGGTGCAGGTGCACGCGCAGCCCGCGGGCGCGATGCGCGAGCAGCGCCTCGAGCGCCTCGACGGAGCCGACCGCCACGTCGATGCGCTCGGCGGCGGCCGCGGAGCCGTCCATGCCGTCAGCGTGCAGCCACGTCAGGATCGGCACCGTGATGCCGGCACGGCGCAGTTGCAGCGCATCCGTCATCGAGGTGGTGCCGAGCCAGGCGGCCCCCGCGGCGACCGCGGCGTGCGCGACCGCGACCGCGCCGTGCCCGTAGCCGTCGGCCTTGACGACCGCCATGATGCGAGCACGCGTGCGGGCTCGGGCGACGCCCACGTTCGCCGCGATGCCCGACGCGATGGTCTCGAGTGTCGGCGGCTGCACCCTGGCGGGCGCGGCGACGGCGCTCACCGCAGCCTCGGGTCGACGGTGGGATCGGCGTAGGGGAGCGGGCAGCCATCATCGACAGCCGCCGGCAGCAGCTCGAAGTGCCAGGGCTCGTTGTCGTACGTGCGGCAGAGACCGTGCACGCCGCCGTGCTCGGCGAGCCAACCAGCGGCCGCGGGCGGGCCGACATCGACGGCGTCGCCGGAGACGTGGGCAGACGACTCCGGCGTGGCGACCCAACGGGAGGCCTCGTCGATCGAGCCGTGCTCGGCCACCGCATCGACCAGCAGCTGCTGCTGATAGTCGGCAGAGCGCCAGCCGCTGTTGACCGTGAGCTCGACGCCAACGGCCTCGGCATCCATCGTCGCCGCCTGGATCGCCCGCAGCAGCGCCGCGTCGAGGTTCGCGATGCCGGGCAGCTCGTCGTCGAAGGCGCCGGTGCCCGCTGGCAGGGTGCCGTCGGCGGCGGTCAGCGCGCCGCCGGTGCCGTCGAGCGGATCGCCGTGCGCCGTCGCGGTCAGCCACGGTCCGGAGAAGGTCGCCACCAGTGCTGCGGCGGCGACGGCGACCACGGCGAGACCCGCGAGCACTCGGCCGCGCCCGGTTCGAGCAGATGTGCTGTGCATGCATGCCAGCCAACGCGCTCGGGTGTTGCACGCCCGTATGCGGTTCTCGATACGCCGACGATAGGTGCGCGCTCCTAGCATGGGCGCATGCGGGTGCTGGTCGTCGAGGATGAGCCATACATGGCGGAGGCGATCCGGGATGGGCTGCGGCTCGAGGCGATCGCCGCCGACCTCGCCGGCGACGGCGACACCGCGCTCGAGCTGCTGAGCATCAACGAGTACGACATCGCCGTGCTCGATCGGGACATCCCCGGGCCCTCCGGCGACGAGATAGCCGCCCACATCGTCGCCTCCGGCAGGGGCATGCCCATCCTCATGCTGACCGCGGCGGATCGGCTCGACGACAAGGCATCCGGCTTCGAGCTCGGCGCCGACGACTACCTCACCAAGCCGTTCGAGCTGCGCGAGCTCGTGCTGCGGCTGCGCGCGCTCGACCGAAGGCGGGCGGTGAGCCGCCCGCCGGTGCGGGAGCTCGCGGGGCTGCGCCTCGACCCGTTCCGACGTGAGGTGTTCCGCGACGGCCGATTCGTCGCGCTGACGCGCAAGCAGTTCGCCGTGCTCGAGGTGCTGATGTCCGCGGAGGGCGGCGTCATCAGCGCCGAGGCGCTGCTCGAGCGCGCGTGGGACGAGCACGCCGACCCCTTCACGAACGCCGTCCGGATCACCGTCTCCACGCTCCGCAAGCGCCTGGGCGAGCCCTGGATCATCGCCACGGTGCCGGGCGCTGGCTACCGCATCGACACGGGGGCGGCGGATGCGGCGACCGGCGCGGCGGGGGACGGGGATGCTGCGCATGCCTAGACGGGCCGGCTGGAGCGTGCGCCTCAAGCTGACGCTCAGCTATGCGAGCTTCCTCATGATCGCCGGCGGACTGCTGCTCGCCGTCGTGTGGGTCTTCCTTCTGCGCTACGTGCCGCAGCGCGCCTTCGCCTCCGACGGGCCGTTCTTCCCCGGCCGCGATGACCTCATCCGAGCGTTCCTGCCCGCCGCGCTGTCGGCGCTCGCGTTCCTGCTCGTGCTGGGGCTGGCGGGCGGCTGGTTCCTGGCGGGCCGGATGCTCGCGCCGCTGACGCAGATCGCAGCTGCCACGCGGACGGCGGCGACGGGGTCGCTCTCGCACCGCATCCGCATGGATGGCAGCCAGGACGAGTTCCGCGAGCTGGCCGACAGCTTCGACGGCATGCTGGCGCGGCTCGAGGCGCAGGTCTCGCAGCAGCAGCGCTTCGCTGCCAACGCCTCGCACGAGCTGCGCACGCCGCTCGCGGTGACCCAGACGCTGCTGGATGTCGCGCGCATGGATCCGGGCCATGACCATGCCGAGCTGCTGCAGCGTCTCCGGGTCGTCAACGCACGCACGATCGACCTCACCGAGGCACTGCTCGCCCTCAGCCGAGCCGATCAGCGGTCGTTCGAGCGAGAGCGCGTCGACCTCTCGCTCATGGCGGAGGAGGCGGCGGAGGTGCTGCTGCCGATCGCCGAACGGCAGGGTGTGCGCATCGATGTCGACGGCGACGCGGCCTTCGTGCTCGGCTCGGCAGCGCTGCTGCAGCAGCTGGCGACGAACCTGCTGCACAACGCCATCGTGCACAACCTGCCTGCCGAGGGCAGCGTGCTGGTACGCACCGCCGCCGCAGAGGGGCACGTCACGCTGCTGGTCGAGAGCACAGGCGAGGTGCTCGACCCGCAGCTCATCCCGACCCTGACCGAGCCATTTCGGCGGGGCGCCAGTCGCGTGCGGAGCGACCATGCGGGCGTCGGGCTCGGCCTTGCGATCGTCGAGAGCATCGTGCAGGCGCACGAAGGAACCCTCGCACTCAGCGCGCGTCGCGCCGGTGGGCTGCGCGTCGACGTGCGGCTGCCGGCCGCGCCGCGGTCGGTGGAGGCAGGCTGACTCGCCGGGGTCAGTGCCCGATCGCCTCGATGTAGACCTGGATGCGCTTGGCGTAGGTCTCGGCGTTGCGCGCGATGCCGTGCAGCTCATCCTCGGTCGTCTCGCGGCGCACCTTGCCGGGCACGCCGGCGACGAGCGAGCGCTCGGGGATGACGGTGCCCTCGGTGACGAGCGCGCCGGCGGCGATGATCGAGCCCGCACCGATGACGGCGCCGTTCATGACGGTCGCGTGCATGCCGATGAGCACGTCGTCCTCGACGGTGCAGCCGTGCACGACGGCGTTGTGGCCGATCGAGACGCGCGCCCCGATCGTCAGCGGCGAGCCGTGGTCGACGTGCAGCGAGCTGGAGTCCTGCACGTTGGAGTCCTCGCCGATGAGGATGCTCTCCTCCTCGGCACGCAGGCTCGCGCCCGGCCAGATGCTCACTCGCTCGCCGAGGGACACGGCCCCGGTGATGACGGCGCCCGGCATCACGAGCGCCGACTTCGGCAGGTGCGGCGCCCGGTCGGGCAGCGGGATGATCGTGGCGCGCTCGTGGACGGTCATGCCGTCAGCGTAGCCCGGGCAGGGATCGCTGGGTGGAGAGCTGCCTCGCTGCGCGCAGCGATTCGCGAGCGCTCGCGGGCGGCGGTTGCGAAGATGGAGAACATGCAAGCTCGCCAGCGCACCGCCGTGCTCGAGCCGGCGCGCGCATGAGCTTCTGGGTCTACGGTGCAGCAGCTGCGCTGATCCTCCTGGTGCTGCTCGTGCAGAGCGCAGCTCTCGTTCGAAGGGAACGCACCCGCGAGACAGCGCAGTGCACGCATCGAGTGTCGCTCATCATCTGCTGGCTGGCGGTGGGGACTGCCGTTGTGCTGCCGCTCATCGTGCATGCCCCGCCCACCGACGGCGCAGAGGAGGATGTCGTGGAGTCCGCAGTGTTCGCGCTGGTCGCTGCTGCTGCGCTGTGCTTCGGGATCACCTACTCGCTGCACGCAATGCGCACAAGGAGACTTCGCCTCGCCCGGCAGTAGACGACGCAGGCGCGCGGCCGCGTCGCCGACGGGTTAGGCTTGCCTTACTTCGGCGCCTCCGGAGACGCACGACCGTGGAGCACCCGTGTCTGAGATCACGACCGCACGACCCGATGCGGGTGCCGCAGCGCCCCTCCCCGGCCCTCGTCGTGCCGTCCTGCGGCTGCTCGTGATCGCGGGCTGCCTGGTGCTGCTCGCGGGCGCTGCGGCGCTCAGCCTCTTCGTCGGCTCTGGCGCTCTCTCTCCGCAGGTCGTGATCGCGGCGCTCACGGGAGACGGCACGTCGACGAACGACCTGCTGGTGCGCGACTACCGCGTGCCGCGCACGATGCTCGCCGTGCTCGCCGGCCTCGCACTCGGGCTCGCGGGCGTGGTCATGCAGGCGCTCACCCGCAACCCGCTCGCCGACCCCGGCCTGCTGGGCGTCAACGCCGGCGCCTACTTCGCCATCGTCATCGGCACCGGCTTCTTCGGCGCGGGCATCACCTCCGGCCAGATCGTCTGGGGCGTCATCGGCGCCGGCCTCGCAGCCGGGCTTGTCTACCTCATCGGCACCACGGGCGTCGCCGCAGGCACGCCCGTCAAGCTCGTGCTCGCCGGCGTCGCGATCGGCGCAGTGCTCTCGGGCTTCAGTCAGGCCATCACCTTCGCGAACCCGACGATCTTCGACCGGGTGCGCTTCTGGTCGGTCGGCTCGCTGCAAGGGCGCCAGCTCGACACCGTGCACGCGGTGTGGCTGCTCATCGTGCTCGCCGCGGTCGCGGTGCTGCTGCTGTCGCGCTCGCTGAACGCCCTCACGATGGGGGAGGACGTCGCCCGGGCGCTCGGCACGAACACCTCGCTCGTGCGCGGTGTCGGCTTCGTCGCCATCACGCTGCTGTGCGGCGCGGCCACCGCCGCAGTCGGGCCGCTCACCTTCGTCGGGCTCGTCGTGCCCTTCGTCGCCCGCTTCACGGTCGGCGTCGACCACCGCTGGATCATCGCCTTCAGCATCCTCGCGGGCCCCACCCTGGTGCTGCTGGCGGATGTCCTGGGTCGCGTGCTGGTGCCGAGCGAGCTGCCCGTCGGGGTCGTCACGGCGTTCGTCGGCGCGCCCGTGCTCATCGCGCTCGTGCGCCGCTCGAGGATGCGGTCGCTGTGAGCATCGCGCTGTGGCCCGAACGGGTGCGGGTGCTCACAGGCCCCGCGCGCATCCGCCTGCTCATCGACCGGCGCGCGCTCATGGTGTGGGGCGCGCTCGCAGCGCTGCTCGTCGTCGTCGCAGCGGTCGCGCTCACCCTCGGAGAATCCGCGATCGCACCCGGCGAGGTGTTCGCGGCGCTGTTCGGGCAGGGCGAGACCAGCACCGTGCGGGTCGTGCAGGAGTGGCGGGTGCCGCGCATCGTGCTCGCGGTGATCGGCGGCGCGAGCCTCGCGATCTCGGGCGCGATCTTCCAGTCGACGACGCGCAACCCGCTCGGCAGCCCGGACATCATCGGCTTCTCCACCGGCGCCTACACGGGCGCGCTCGTCGTGACCCTCGTGCTCGGCGGCAGCGCCGCATCCGTCTCGGTCGGCGCCTTCGTCGGCGGCCTCGCGACCGCGCTGGCGGTCTATGCACTGGCCTTCAAGCGCGGTGTGCAGGGCTTCCGGCTGATCGTGGTCGGCATCGCCGTGAGCGCGGTGCTGAGCGCGATCAACGCCTACCTGCTGGTGACGGCGCGCCTCGAGGAAGCCGTCACGGCCGCGGTCTGGGGCGCAGGCACCCTCAACGGCTCCCGCTGGCCCGACGTGCTGCCGGTGATCGTCGCGCTGCTGGTGCTCGCTCCCGTGTGCATCCTGCTTTCCCGAAGGCTCACGGTGCTCGAGCTCGGCGACGACCACGCACGGATGCTCGGGGTGCGGGCCGAGCCGACGCGCATCCTGCTCATCATCGTCGGTGTCGGGCTGGTCTCGGTGATCACCGCCATCGCCGGCCCCATCACGTTCGTGGCGCTCGCGGCACCACAGATCGCCAAGCGCATCGTCGATGGCACGGGTCCGGCGCTCATGGCGTCTGCCCTGATCGGCGCCGTGCTGCTGCTCGCGGGCGACGTGCTCGCGCAGCGCGTGATCGCCCCGAGCCAGTATCCGGTGGGAGTGATCACCGCGTGCCTCGGCGGCGCGTACCTCGTCTGGCTGCTCTCGCGCGGCATGAAGGAGCAGCGATGACCGGAACGGACGCACGCCTCGGGGCGGAGGCCGCATCGATCGGCTACGGGGAGCGCCACGTGATCGAGGCGCTCGACGTCGTCATCCCAGACGGCTCCTTCACCGTGATCATCGGGCCCAACGCCTGCGGCAAGTCGACGCTGCTGCGCGCGCTCGCCCGGCTGCTGCCGCCCAGCTCCGGCCGCATCGTGCTCGACGGCGAGGACATCCGCTCGCGTCCGACGCGCGAGGTCGCCCGCGAGATCGGGCTGCTGCCGCAGACGGCGATGGCGCCGGAGGGGATCACCGTCGTCGATCTCGTCAGCCGCGGCCGCTACCCCCATCAGGGGCTGCTGCGGCAGTGGTCCGAGGAGGACGAGCGCGCGGTGCGCTCTGCGCTACGCGCCACCAACACGCAGGACTACGCCACGCGTCGCGTCGACGAGCTCTCAGGCGGCCAGCGGCAGCGCGCGTGGATCGCCATGGTGCTCGCGCAGGAGACGCCGATCGTGCTGCTCGACGAGCCCACCACCTTCCTCGACATCGCGCACCAGATCGAGCTGCTCGAGTTGTGCACACGGCTGCACGCCGAGGGGCGCACGCTCGTTGCCGTGCTGCACGACATCAACCAGGCGGCGCGCTACGCCACCCATCTGATCGCGATGCGCGACGGCGCGATCGTCGCGCAGGGCACCCCGGCGGAGGTCATCACCGCCGAGCGCGTCCACAGCGTCTTCGGTGTGCGCAGCCGCGTGCTCGACGACCCCGAGACGCACACCCCCATGATCGTTCCCCTCGCCAGCGGCGCCGTCACGGCAGCACCGCAGGGCGCGGGCGACTGAACGACCCATCGAAAGGAAGCACCATGTTCCACTCCATCCGTCGCTCGCGTGTCGCGACCACCGCGCTCGCGGGCGCGCTCGCCGTCGGCCTGCTCGCCGGCTGCAGCGCATCCACCCCCGACCCGGCGGCCACCGAGCAGCCCGCGCAGGGCGACGGCCCGCTCGGCACGGTCGAGACGATGTTCGGCGCCATCGAGGTGCCGCAGCCTGAGGACGGCGAGCTCACCGTCGTCGCGCTCGGCTGGTCGGACGCCGAGATGGCGCTTGCGCTCGGCATCACGCCCGTCGCGGTCTTCGACTGGCAGGGCTTCGGTGCCGAGACCCACGGCGTCGGGCCGTGGGCGGCCGAGCTGTTCGGCGACGCCGAGCCCGTGCTCATCGAGCGCGGCGACGAGTCGCTCAACTACGAGCAGATCCTGGGCCTCGACCCCGACCTGATCCTCAACACCCGCTCGGGCAACGACGAGGGCGAGTTCGACCGGCTGACCGAGATCGCGCCGACGATCTACGGCCCGGAGGGCACTGGCGCCTACGCGACCGAGTGGACCGATCAGCTCACGCTCGTCGGCGAGGCCGTCGGCAAGCCAGACGAGGCGCAGGCGCTCATCGCCGACATCGAGGGGCAGATCGCCGAGGCGGCCGCGGCGCACCCCGAGTTCGAGGGGCTCACCACCGCATCCGTCACCAAGTTCGGCGACGCCTACGGCGCCTACCTGCCCGGCGACGGCCGCTTCGACCTGCTGGGCCAGCTCGGCTTCGTGAACAACCCGCCGATCGCCGACCTCGAGCCCGCAGGCTTCTTCGCCAACGCCTCGGCGGAGAACGTCGCGGCCTTCGACGCCGACACGGCCGTCATCCTGCCGATCGGGTTTACGCTCGAGGAGACCCAGCAGGATCCGCTGCTGTCGTCGCTCGCCGTCGTGCAGGAGGGCCGCGCGGTCTTCATCGATCCCGACTCCGAGCTGGCCGGCGCCTGGGGCGCCTCGAGCGTGCTGAGCATCCCGGTCGTGCTCGACCAGCTCGTGCCGCAGCTGGCTGAGGCCGCAGCGCAGGGCTGATCCGCAGGCACGCAGGGCGGGGCGCCGCAGGGCAGCCCCGCCCTGCGGCGTACCGTAGGCACGGGCGCGCGCCCGGCCCCCGTAGCCCAATCGGCAGAGGCGGCGGACTTAAAATCCGCTCAGTCTGGGTTCGAATCCCAGCGGGGGCACCGGTGCCAGACGCGGCAGGCGGAGCGGTTCAGCCGAGCAGCAGCTCGCGCAGACTGATCGGCTTGCGGCCGGTGAGCAGCTCGACGTCGTCGGTGACGTGCGTGTGCTCGCCCTTCGCGATCGCGCTGAAGGTCGTCAGCCAGCCCTGCAGCTGCCACTCGGGCGCCCCGAAGGCCTCGCGCCAGCGGCGGCCCTCCTCGAGCGTCTCGTCGATGTAGCGGATGGGTCGGCCGGTCGATCCGGTCAGCGCGGCCGCGAAGTCGGCGAAGGAGAGCGCCTCGGGCCCCGTGACCTCGTAGGTGCGCCCGGCATGCGCGCCCGGTTCGCGCAGCACGGCCGCCGCGGAGCGGGCCACGTCGAGCTTGGCGACCGCGGCGACGCGGCCGTCGCCGGCCGGGCCGCGGAGCGCGCCGTCGGGGCCCGGCAGCAGCGTGACGAAGTCGAGGTAGAAGCTGTCGCGCAGCATCGTCCACGCCATGCCGCTGGCGCGGATCGCCTCCTCGGTCGCGAAGTGGTCGCGCCCGTAGGTGAAGGTCGCGTCGGCCGATGCGCCCTGGAACGAGGTGTAGACGATGTGCTCGACCCCGGCGTCGGCCGCGGCGGCCACGAAGCCCAGCTGCTTCTCCGGCCATCCCTCCTCCTCGCCGGCCGAGACCATCAGCAGCGTCGACACACCCTCCAGCGACGCTCGTGCCTGGTCGCTGTCGCCGTAGGAGCTCTCGACCACGACGGAGCCCGGCAGCTGCGGGGCCCGGCTGGGCGTCCTGGCGAGCAGTCGCAGCGCCGCGCCACCGCGGGCGAGCTCCTCGGCGGTGAGCCGTCCGACGGCGCCGGTGGCGCCGGTGATGGCCAGCGCGGGGGCGTCGATCATGCGGTTGTCTCCTCGGGGTCTGGCCCGGTCTCGTCCCGAGTCAAAGTACTGACTGTAGATGGACATCCGTCCGACACCTGACAGCGATCGCCGCCTTCAGCCAACCCTGCGGGAGCGCTCAGCGGCCCGCAGACCCTCAGTAGGCTCGCCGCATGCGCGCGCCCACCGGTCAGCAGTTCACCATCTCGAGCACCATCGACGGCAAGCACCTGCACGCCACGATCACCGAGGTCGCTGCAGGGCTCCGCGAGCTCGTCTACGACGGCGTCGATCTCGTCGAGCCGTTCGGCGAGGGCGCCCGCCCCGCCAAGGCGCAGGGCATCGTGCTCGCACCATGGGGCGGTCGTGTCGCCGGCGGCGACTGGCAGCACGAGGGCACGACGCAGCGCCTCGCCATCAGCGAGCGTGACAAGGGCAATGCCAGCCACGGGCTGCTGCGCTTCGCCCCCTACCGGGTGCTCGAGCACACCGAGTCGAAGGTGGTGCTGCAGGCGACCATCCACCCGCAGACCGGCTGGCCGTTCCTGCTCGACACCACCGTCGCCTACGAGCTCACCGACGACGGCCTGCTCGTCACGCACGAGGCGACCAACGTCGGCACCGAGCGCGCCCCGTGGGCGTGCGGCACGCATCCCTACCTCGCTGTCGGCGACACCCCCGCCGACGAGCTCACCTTCACGGTGCCGGCCGCTCGCGTGTTCCACGCCGAGGCGCTCATCCCCACGGAGGAGACCCTGGTGGATGCGATGGATGCGCCGGCGCCAGACCTGCGCGGCGGCCGGCGGCTGTCGGAGCTCGACATCGACCAGAACTACGCGGGGCTCGAGTTCGTGGGCGGCGTGGCGACGTCCTCGCTGCTGGACGCGAGCGGCAGGGGAGCGGAGCTGTGGCAGGACTCGGCGTTCCCCTACGCGGTCGTGTTCACGCCGAAGGACTTCCCGACGGCATCCGGGCCCAAGCACGTCGCGGCGATCGAGCCGATGAGCGCCCCGGCGAACGCGCTCAACAGCGGCACCGGCCTCGTCTGGCTGGAGCCGGGGGAGACCTGGGTCGGTCACTGGGGCATCGATCCGGTCGGGTTCTGAGCGACCACCTCGAACTCGCCGTTGACGCGGCGGGCGTCGTGCCGTAGCGTCGCAAGGCTGTGCATCCAGCACGGCAGGCAGTCGAGAGGTGGCGATCGTGAGCGCACAGCGCGAACGACAGGCAGAGGTGCGGAATGACGCGCACCTCCCCAAGCCATGCTCTCCGGCGCCGGCCGCGTAGCCCTCCAGCTTCGCGCGTCCCGCACCGTCAGGGTTCGGGACGCTCCTGCGTGTGCAGTGCTGCCCGTTCCTGAGGCACCTTCACCGCGTTGCCGCGCGCACCCAGCGCGTGGCACGCATCCACTCCGGTGGATCCACACGAGGAACAGGAATCATGGAGAAGCTCACCAGCCGGCTGGTGTCGTGGGCGAGCCTGATCGAGCCGAACACGCTCGAGCAGGCGAGTGTCGCGTCGCGGATGCCGTTCATCCACCCGCATCTGGCGCTCATGCCCGACGCCCACCTCGGGCGCGGCGCGACAGTCGGATCGGTCATCCCGACGCTCGGCGCCATCATGCCCGCTGCCGTCGGCGTCGACATCGGCTGCGGCATGATCGCCGTGCGCACGCAGCTGCACCGCGACGACCTCGTCGGCCGCGACCTGGCCGAGCTGCGCACGCAGATCGAGCGCAGCATCCCGCTCTCGGCTGGCCACGACAACCGTCGGGTGCAGCCGACGGCCGAGCCGCGCGTCGCCGAGCTCGAGCAGCTCGCCGAGCGGGCCGAGTTCGACCCGGCGACCTACGCGAAGCACTGGCGACTGCAGCTCGGCTCGCTCGGCAGCGGCAACCACTTCATCGAGGTCTCGGTCGACGAGACCGGAGCGGTGTGGATGTTCCTGCACTCGGGCAGCCGCGGTGTCGGCAACCGCATCGCGGGCCACCACATCAAGGTCGCGCAGCGGCTGGCGAAGCAGTGGTGGATCGAGCTGCCGGACCCGGATCTGGCCTACCTGGTCGAGGGCACGCGCGAGTTCACGGCCTACATCCGCGAGCTGCGGTGGGCGCAGCGCTTCGCGCTGCTCAACCGCGAGGAGATGATGGATCGGGTCGCGAACCAGCTGGGCCGCTTCGTCGGGGTCGAGATCGAGGAGCAGGAGCGCATCAACTGCCACCACAACTTCACCGAGTCGGAGCAGCACTTCGGCAAGCGGGTGTGGGTGTCGCGCAAGGGCGCGATCATGGCCGACGAAGGGCGGCCGGGGCTCATCCCCGGCTCCATGGGCACGGCGTCGTACGTGGTCGAGGGGCTCGGCAACCCGGTGGCGCTCAACTCGGCGCCGCACGGTGCCGGGCGCACGCTGTCGAGGAACGCTGCTCGCCGCACGTTCTCGCGCGACGAGCTGCGGGAGGCCATGGTGGGCATCGAGTACCGCGACACCGACGCGTTCATCGACGAGATCCCGCAGGCGTACAAGCCGATCGACCAGGTCATGGCTGACGCCGCCGAGCTGGTGCGCGTGCGTCACACGCTGCGCCAGCTGGTGAACGTGAAGGGCGACTGAGGCCGACTGGCAAGGGCGAGGGATGCGGTGGATCCGCACCCTCGCCCTCGGCGTTGTCGCTGCTGACGGCCGGCGTCAGCCGCTGTGGCTCGTCGCCATGAGCAGCACGAGCACCGCGCCGAGGGAGCCGGCGCCGAGGAGGATCCCGAGCATGGCCATGATCGACCGCCGAGCGCGGCCGTGCGCAGCGCCGCGGATGCCCACGAACCCGAGCAGCACCGCGCCGAGTGCGAACGGCAGCGTGATCCAGTCGCCGATCACCGGCACGAAGACGCAGGCGACGGCGATGACCCCCAGCACCAGCGCCCACTCGCCGGCGCTGTCGCTCCAGCGGCGCGGCGGCTCCGGCGGTGTCGCCTCGAGCCTGATGCGCGTCATGTGGTCATGCTCTCAGACGCCGATCCGACCGGCTGCCGCAGGATCGTGCGCAGCCTCGTCGGCTCGACCCGGCGGGCGTCGCTGAGGTAGATCTCGTGGTGCAGCCCGGTCATCTGCAGTCCCTGCGCCGGGATGAAATCGTCGTGCATCCGCGCGAGCACCGGCCCCTCGTCGTCGAACGAGCCGATGTGCAGCGTCTGCACGCACCGGCCCTCGTCGAGCGTCTCGAGCCGGATCTCGTCGAGCCGTGCCGGAGCGCCCTTCGCGCGCACCGCATCCGCCGCCTGCTCGACCAGCGGCGCGCCGATCCAGTCGGGCACCAGCATCAGCAGCGTCCAGCTCCACTGGGTCTTGTCGCGTGCGGTGGTGAACGCCGTCGCGTCGTCGGCCCACCACAGTCCCTCGAGCGGCATGACGACGTAGTCGCGGCCCAGCTCGCGCTTGCTGGCGAACTTCAGCGCGTAGGCGAGCGGGTAGAGCGCCTCGAGCGCCTGCCGGTATGCCGGAGCCGCGTTCGGGTCGCCGTGCCCGTCGAGGGCCAGGTACTGCATCGCGGGCACGTCGATGACGCGGAACTCGCCCGGCTTCGCGCGGTAGGAGTCCAGTGTCCGCTTCAGGTCGACCTTGCCCGCCATCGCCGCATCACCTCGTGGGCCCGGTGGGGCTCGAACCCACGACCAGCGGATTAAAAGTCCGATGCTCTACCGACTGAGCTACAGGCCCGTGCCCGTCCAGGGTAGTCGGGCGCGCGGGTCGTCGAGAGACGTGCAAGACTCGATCCGCATGGCTGACGACTTCCACCGCCCCACCCGCTTCTCGAACGACTGGTTCGAGCAGGTCGAGGGCGACGTCGATCCCGTCGTGCGGCTGCAGCTCGCGAGCGAGACGGCCAACGCGCTGCTCGCGCGGGTGCGCGCCGGCGCCGACCCCGAGGTGGTCGAGCGCATCCTGCGCGTCGCCCGCGAGGACGGCATCGACATCGTCGCGGAGCTCTGGTCGCAGGCGCGGCCGCACACGCTGCCGGGCACGCTGTGGCGCGTGCACCTGCTGCACGCGCTCGTGACGCAGCGCGCCGAAGAGGCAGCTCGGCTCTACCAGGTGGGGGCGGATGCGCTGCCCACGGCGGCGCCGGTGGTCGCGGGAGTGCCGGCACCGGCAAGCCCCGATGAGCTGCGGGCGCTCTCGGACACGATCCTGCGCGGCGTCTTCGCGGGCGACTTCGCGATGGCGCTCGAGCGCGCTGCCGCGTTCGCGACCGTGACCGCCGCCGGCGCCGTGCAGGTCGCGCACCTGGATGATGCCGCGCACCCGGAGCGCGCGACCGAGCACACGAAGCTCGCTGCCAGGCTCACCGACATCGCCGCAGATCTCCGCGTGAGCGCCAGGATGTGGCGGGCTGACTCACTCGACTGAGTGGTTGCTGTGCGCCCGCCATGATGGGCGGCCGTAGGCTCGGGTCGGTCGCTCCGTGCGGCCGCAGATCGATCGGAGACGCTCATGTCGCATGCCCGCCGCACCATCGCCGCCGCCCTCGTGCTGGGCGCGAGCGCCCTCGCGCTGACGGGCTGCTTCCCGCTGCCACCGGCGCTGCCGTCGGCGCCGCCCGCGCCCGCTCCATCGCCCTCGACCGCGCCGGATCCCTCGACCGCGCCAGACCCCTCGACCGAGCCGACCGAGCCCGGCACGAGCACGCCGCCGAGCAGCGGCGATCTTCCCTTCACGGTCGACGACGGTCTGGGCGACACCTGGTCGTTCAACGTCACCGGCGTGCAGGCAGACCCGCCCATGCAGTCTGGCGAACCCGACCCGGGCACCTACTTCGTCGGCGTGTTCATCAGCGCCGAGCACGTCGAGGGCCAGGCAGGGTTCCGCAGCGTGTTCGAGATCTTCGTGCAGGGTGACGACGGTGAGACCTACGACTGGAGCGACACGATCTCCGTCACGGCCGAGAACGACGTGTTCTACGCTGACACGCAGGCGTTCACCGATGCCGTCGCCGCGGTGCAGCTGCCGGAGGGCGTCGAGCCCACCCAGGTCATCCTGCGGTCCTCCTATGGGCACCCCGAGGTCGCCGACACCGTCTTCGACATCGAGTAGTCGGCGACTCCCGCTGCCGACAGCGCCGCGCTGCATTCCTGCGTTCGCAGTGAGCGGACCCGCCTGCGTGTCGAGACGAGTCTCGCTAGCCTGGTGCAGCCGGGCCGCGTAACCCCGGGCTCCAATATTCGCCGCTGCGAGCGGCCTTCCGCCGAGAGGCGTTCGCGGCCCGGCTTCCTCGTTCCCTGACGCAGTGGACCCCTGCGCCGCTCCGCGTCCCCGGGCGCCGAGCGTGCCGAAGGCTCGAAGGGCGTGTTCACCCGCTGTTCACCTACGCGGGGGCTGGACGCCACTCGTCTTCCCTAGCGTGATCTCCGGCGCGCTCGTTCGTGCCGAATTCAGGGCGCTCCAGCCCCCTGCACCACACATTCCGAAGGGGAACACCGTGAAGTTCACGAAGCTCGGCCGCGTTGCGGTCGTCGCCGCAGCAGGCGCACTCCTGCTCAGCTCCTGCGCCGCCAACGAGCCCGCAGCCACCGAGCCCGCGGGCGACGAGACCACGGCCCCCGAGAGCACCCTGTCCGGCGACCTCGCCGGTGCGGGCGCCTCGTCGATGGGCGCCGCGCAGGAGGCCTGGATCGCGGGCTTCCAGACGGCCAACGAGGGCGTCAACGTGACGTACGACCCCGCCGGCTCCGGCGCAGGTCGCGAGCAGTTCATCGCTGGCGGCGTCGGCTTCGCCGGTTCCGACTCGGCCCTGGACGACGAGGAGCTCGCCGGCACCTTCGGCGCATGCGTCGCCGACACCCTCCCGGTCGACCTGCCCATCTACATCTCGCCGATCGCCGTGATCTTCAACGTCGAGGGCGTCGAGTCGCTCAACATGGACGCCGCGACGATCGCCCAGATCTTCTCGGGCCAGATCACCAACTGGAACGACCCGGCGATCGCCGACCAGAACCCGGACGCCACGCTGCCGGACGCCAACATCACGGCCGTCCACCGCTCGGACGACTCGGGCACGACCGAGAACTTCACCGAGTACCTGGCTGCCACCGCTGAGTCGGACTGGACCGAGGGCGTCTTCGAGACGTGGCCCTCCACCTACGGCGGCGAGGGCGCACAGGGCACCTCCGGCGTCGTCGACGCAGTCACCAACGGCACGAACACGATCGGCTACGCCGACGCTTCGCGCGCCGGTGGCCTCGGCACCGTCGCCCTCCAGGTCGGCGAGGAGTACGTGCCCTTCACGGCTGAGGCCGCTGCTGCAGCCGTCGACGCATCGCCGCGCGTCGAGGGCCGCCACGAGGGTGACCTCGCCGTCGAGCTCGACCGCACCACGACCGAGGCCGGCGTCTACCCGCTCGTGCTCATCTCGTACGCGATCGCCTGCACCGACTACACGGATGACGCAACGGCAGAGCTCGTCAAGGGCTACCTGAGCTACATCGCCTCGGCGGAGGGCCAGCTGGCCGGTGCCGAGAACGCGGGCAACGCGCCCATCTCCGACGAGCTGAGCGCCGAGATCCTCGCGGTCGTCGACTCGATCCAGTAAGGAATACTGGTTCAGAACCCCGCAGCCCGGTAGGGCTGCACCGTCTGGCCGGGGCACGTCGCCCCGGCCGGACGCTTCCCCCGGCACTCCGACATTCGCAGGGAGCCTCATGACTACCTCTGCACCGGCCGCACCCAAGGCCGCTGTCAGAAACAGGCCAGCCGACATCGTCTTCAAGGCGATCTCCACCACCGCAGGCGTCCTGATCCTGATCGCGCTCGGCGGTGTCGCGATCTTCCTGGTCGTGCAGGCCATCCCCGCGATCATCGGCCCGATCCCCGAGTCAGAGGGCGCCAACTTCTGGAGCTGGGTCTGGCCGCTCACGTTCGGCACTCTCTGGTCGGCGTTCCTGGCCATGGTGATCGCCGTGCCGCTCGCCGTCTCGATCGCGCTGTTCATCACCCACTTCGCGCCCCGCAAGCTCGCCCAGTTCCTCGGCTACCTCATCGACCTGCTGGCGGCCATCCCCTCGGTCATCTACGGCCTCTGGGGCATCGCGGTGCTCGCGCCCTTCTTCCAGCCCGGCTACACCTGGCTCGCCCAGAACCTCGGCTGGCTCCCGCTGTTCACGCCGCCCGCATCCGGCACCGGCCGCACCATCCTCACCGCCTCGATCGTGCTCGCCGTGATGGTGCTGCCGATCATCACCGCCCTCAGTCGTGAGATCTTCCTGCAGACGCCGCGCCTGAACGAAGAGGCCGCGCTGGCCCTCGGCGCGACGCGCTGGGAGATGATCACGATGGCCGTGCTGCCGCACGGTCGCTCCGGCATCATCGCCTCGTCGATCCTCGGCCTCGGCAGGGCGCTGGGCGAGACGATGGCCGTCGCGATGGTGCTCGCCTCCTCCGGCGTCATCAGCGTGGTGCTGATCGGCTCGCAGAACCCCTCGACCATCGCTGCCAACATCGCGCTGCGCTTCCCAGAGGCGCACGGCATCACCGTCAACATGCTCATCGGATCCGGCCTGGTGCTCTTCGCGATCACGCTGCTCGTGAACGCCGTCTCACGCTGGATCATCGCCAAGACGACCGTCGACGGAGGTCGCTGAGCCATGACCACCACCATCGCCCCCTCCCGGAACGCGCAGAACCCGCTCACCGCGGGCCAGCTGCCCGCCTGGTCCCCCTGGGCCCTGCTCGGCGTCTGTGTCGCCGTCGGCGCCGCGATCGCGGGCCTCATCGCCGGCGCATCCGGCTCGCAGTTCAGCCCGGTCATCGTCGCGCTGGTCGGCTACGTGCTCTACCTCGTGGCCATCACGGTCGTCAGCCAGTTGATCGAGGGCGGGCGCAAGGCGGCCGACCGGCTCGTCACCGGCGTCGTGGTCGGCGCGTTCCTGCTGGCGCTCGTGCCGCTGGTCTCCCTCGTCGCCACCGTCGTCGTCAACGGCGTCGCGCGCTTCGACCTCGAGTTCTTCACCTTCACGATGCGCAACGTCGTCGGCGAGGGCGGCGGCGTGCTGCACGCCATCGTCGGCACGGTGCTCGTCACGCTCTGGGCGGCCATCATCTCGGTGCCGGTGGGCATCTTCACCGCCATCTACCTCGTCGAGTACGGCAAGGGTGCGCTGGCGAAGGCGATCACCTTCTTCGTCGACGTCATGACGGGCATCCCGTCGATCGTCGCCGGCCTGTTCGCCTACGCCCTGTTCGCGCTCTTCGCCGGCGAGGGCGTCCGCAGCGGCTTCGGCGGCGCGGTCGCGCTCAGCCTGCTGATGATCCCCACCGTCGTCCGCTCGACGGAGGAGATGCTCAAGCTCGTCCCGAACGACCTGCGCGAGGCATCGCTCGCGCTCGGCGTGCCGAAGTGGCTCACCATCTGGAAGGTCGTGCTGCCGACGGCGCTCGCAGGCATCGTCACCGGTGTCACGCTCGCCATCGCCCGCGTGATCGGCGAGACGGCCCCGCTGCTCATCATCGCCGGCTTCACGACGAACATGAACTACAACGTGTTCGACGGCCGCATGATGACGCTGCCGGTGTTCGCCTACAACCAGTACATCAGCCCCGGAGTGCAGGAGCAGGCCTACTTCGACCGCGCATGGTCGGCGGCTCTCGTGCTCATCCTCATCGTCATGATCCTCAACATCGGCGCCCGCGTCATCGCGCACTTCTTCGCGCCGAAGTCTGGAAGGTAACGCAGCATGTCCAAGCGCATCGAGATCAACGACCTCGACATCTACTACAGCAGCTTCAAGGCTGTCGAGGGCGTCACCGTCGACATCGAACCCCGCGCGGTCACCGCGTTCATCGGCCCTTCCGGCTGCGGCAAGTCGACCGTGCTCCGCTCCATCAACCGGATGCACGAGGTCATCGCAGGCGCATGGGTCGACGGCGAAGTGCTGCTCGACGGCGCCAACCTCTACGGCACCGGTGTCGACCCGGTGAACGTGCGCCGTCAGATCGGCATGGTCTTCCAGCGCCCGAACCCGTTCCCGACCATGACGATCCGCGAGAACGTGCTGGCCGGCGTGCTGCTCAACAACCGCCGCATGTCGAAGAGCGACCAGGACGACCTGGTGGAGCGCTCGCTGCGCGGCGCCAACCTCTGGAACGAGGTCAAGGACCGCCTCGGCGTGCCCGGCTCCGGTCTCTCCGGCGGCCAGCAGCAGCGCCTGTGCATCGCGCGCGCGATCGCGGTCAGCCCCGACGTGCTGCTGATGGACGAGCCCTGCTCGGCCCTCGACCCCATCTCGACGCTCGCGATCGAGGACCTCATCGAGGAGCTCAAGACCGAGTACACGATCGTGATCGTGACCCACAACATGCAGCAGGCGAGCCGCGTGAGCGACAAGACCGCGTTCTTCAACATCGCCGGCACCGGCAAGCCCGGCAAGCTCATCGAGTTCGGCGACACCACCAAGATCTTCTCGAACCCGACGGTGCAGGCCACGGAGGACTACGTCTCGGGTCGCTTCGGTTGATGTGAGCCCGGAGGGCGCAATGCGCGAGCGTTGCGCCTTGTCGTGCATCCGCGTCGATGCTTGGCTGCTGCCATGACGTCCGAGCCGCACGCAGTCTCGCTCGGTGCCGGCACCGAGCTCCTCGCGCTGCATGGCGCCTACTCGACGCACGCCGAGGCGATCGGCTTCCTCGAGCCCGCGCTCGGCGAGCACCGCAGGCGGCTCCGTCGCATCTATCCCGACCTACCCGGCATGGGCGACTCGCCCGCCGATGGCATCGCGTCCAGTCGGGCGGCCGTCGATGCGCTCGAGCGGTTGGTCGACGCGGAGCTCGCGGATGCACCGCTGCTCGTGCTCGGGCACTCCTTCGGCGCGCACCTCGCGCAGGGGCTCGCCGCTCGGCGTCCCGAGCAGGTGCGCGGCCTCGCGCTGCTCTGCCCGCTCGTGCCCTCCGACCAGCACCCGGAGCCGCATCCGCCTCCCGCCGTGCCGCTGCCGCCCGATGCCTTCGACGACGAGGCGCTGCGTGCCGAGTTCGAGGGATACTTCGTGGTGCACGACGACGCGACCGTGCGCCGCTTCCAGGACGCCGTCGTGCCATCGCTCGGCCGCTTCGACGGCGACGCGGTCGAGGCCATCATGCGGTCGTGGCAGCTCGATCCCGACCCGCGCGACGTCGCCTTCGCGCATCCCGTGCTCGTCATGGTCGGGCGCGACGACAGCACCGTCGGCCAGCGGCAGCATCGCGCGCTGCTCGAGCAGTACCCGGCCGCGACGGCGCACGTCGTGGCAGGCAGCGGCCACGCGCTGCCGCACGAGCGACCGCAGCTGCTGGAGGCGGCGCTGGCCGACTGGATCGAGCAGTCGCTGCCGGCCTGAGGTGCCGGGGTCTCGTGACGGCCGCGCGCTGCGCGCCCGACCTCCTCGACCGACGGGCGCGCCCGGCCTCCTCGACCGACGGGCGCACCCAGCGCCCTCGATCGACGGCCTTCGCCCTACTTCTCGTGCGAGCCGTGGGTCTCGAGCGCGACGAGCGCAGGCATCTCGCCCGCCGACACGTGCAGCACGGTGAACTCGGCCGTGTGCAGCATCGACGCACGGTGCGTGCTGTCGGTCTCCGCCGCATCCGCTGCGTGCACGACGGCCGTGACGATCTCGGGGATGATCGGCGCGTGACTGCACAGCACGGTTCCGCGGCGCTTGCGCACCGCCTTGCCGATGCGGCGCTCGAGCGCTTCGCGCGGGTCCTCCGGCGACTCCTGGCTGATGAGCGGCGTCGCCTTCGGCTCGATGCCGAGCAGCCGCCCGAGCGGCTCGACGGTCTGCACGCAGCGCACGGCATCCGAGGTCACGATCCGCTCCGGGCCGAACGCCGCGATGCCCGGTGCCACGCGCCGCGCCTGCCGCTCGCCCCGCTCGGTCAGCGTCCGTGACGCATCCGACCCCTGCCAGTCGAAGGGGTTCGCCGCCTTCGCGTGCCGCAGCGCGATGAGCGGGAAGGTCTCGGCGTGGCCGGCGGCGAGGCGCTCCTCGAATCGCGCGATGATCGCCACGTCGTGCTCGTAGGTGCAGCGCTGCTTCGCCGCGGCGAGCGGCAGCCACTCGAGCGCGTGGATCTCGTCGTTGGGGGAGAAGGCGGAGGCCGCGACGACAGCCTCGTCGGCCTTCGCCTGCCAGTAGTAGACGACCTTGTCGCGGCCGTCCGACAGCCGGTACTCGCTCTGCGGCAGGGGGGCGCCGAGCGCGATGCGCAGCCCGGTCTCCTCCTCGATCTCGCGCACAGCGCACTCGGGCAGCGTCTCGCCCGGGTCGAGCTTGCCCTTGGGCAGCGAGAAGTCGCGGTGCTGGGTGCGCTCGACGAGCAGCACGAGCACCTCGTCGCCGACCGCGCGCCAGACCAGGGCGCCCGCCGCGAGCACGGGCGGCGCCGTCACCTCGGCGACCGCTTCCGACGCTGGATCTGGATCATGCGATCGCGGTGCAGGTCGTCGAGCGGCGTGCCGTCCTCGGCGGTGAAGCGGCGCGTCCAGGTGCCGTCCGCCTCCGCCCACCAGGAGGCCGTGCGCGGCGACATCGCCTTGTCGAAGTGCTGCTGGATGTCGCGCATGTGCTCGGAGGAGGTGAGCTGGATGAGCGTCTCGACGCGGCGGTCGAGATTGCGGTGCATCATGTCGGCCGAGCCGATGAAGACCTCTTCGTCGCCGTCGTTCCAGAAGGCGAACACGCGGGAGTGCTCGAGGTAGCGACCGACGATCGAGCGGATCGTGATGTGCTCGCTCAGGCCCGGCACGCCCGGCTTGATCGAGCAGATGCCGCGCACCCACACCTGCACCTCGACGCCTGCGCGGCTCGCGCGGTAGAGCGCGTCGATGATCTGCTCGTCGACGATCGAGTTCACCTTGAGGCGGATGCGTGCCGTGCGGCCGGCGCGGGCCGCATCGGTCTCGCGCTCGATGCGGCTCAGCAGCCCCTTGCGCAGGTGCCTGGGAGCGACGAGCAGCCGGTTGTACGACTTCTCCTTGGCGTAGCCGGAGAGCTCGTTGAACAGGCGGGTGATGTCGCGGCCGACCTGGTCGTTGTCGGTGAACAGGCCGAAGTCCTCATAGATGCGGCTGGTCTTCGGGTTGTAGTTGCCCGTGCCGATGTGGCAGTAGTGACGCAGCCTGCCGTTCTCGCGCCGCACGATCAGCATGAGCTTGCAGTGGGTCTTCAGGCCGACGATGCCGTAGACCACGTGCACGCCCGCCCGCTCGAGCTGGCGCGCCCACCGGATGTTCGCCTGCTCGTCGAAGCGCGCCTTGACCTCCACGAGCGCCAGCACCTGCTTGCCGGCGGCGGCGGCGCGGATGAGCGCGGCCACCACGGGGGAGTCGCCGGAGGTGCGGTAGAGCGTCTGCTTGATGGCGAGCACGTCGGGGTCGTCTGCCGCCTGCTCGAGCAGCGCCTGCACGCTCGTCGCGAACGACTCGAAGGGGTGATGGACCAGCACGTCCTTGCGGGTGATCGCCTGGAAGAAGTCGGGCTCGTCGTCCTGATCGGTCGGCAGGAACGCGGCAGCGGTGACCGGCACGCGCTTCGTGTAGCGCAGGTCAGGGCGGTCGAGCCCGGCGAGCTGGAAGAGACCCGTCAGATCGAGCAGGCCGGGCAGCCGGTAGACCTCGTTGTCGGTGATGCCGAGCTCGTCGACGAGCAGCTCGAGCGTGTCGTCGTCGATGTCCTCCGCCACCTCGAGGCGGATCGGCGGGCCGAACTTGCGGCGCGAGAGCTCGTGCTCGAGCGCCTTGATGAGGTTCTCGGTGTCGTCCTCATCGATCGTGACGTCCTCGTTGCGCGTGACGCGGAACAGGTGGTGCTCGACGACCTGCATGCCGGAGAACACCTCGTCGAGGTTGTTCGAGATGAGCTCCTCGAGCGGCAGGAAGCGCTGCACGCCGTCGACGCGAGAGAGCTCGACGAAGCGCGGCAGCACGGCGGGCACCTTGAGGCGCGCGAACTGCTCGTCGTCCTCGCCCGGCACCCGCACCCGCACGGCGAGGTTGAGCGAGAGCCCGGAGATGTAGGGGAACGGATGCGCGGGGTCGACCGCGAGCGGCATCAGCACGGGGAAGATGTCCTCGTCGAAGCGCGTGCTCATGGCCTCGCACTCCGCCTCGCTCAGCTCGCCCCAGCGCACGACCGCGACGCCGGCAGCCAGCAGGTCCGGCGCGAACGAATCCTGCGCGGCCCGCGCGTGCCGCAGCTGCAGGTCGTGAGCCCGCTGCACGATCTCGTCGAGCAGCTGCTGCGGCGCCATCCCGACGTTCGTCGGCACCGCGAGCCCGGTCGCGATGCGGCGCTTGAGGCCGGCGACACGCACCATGAAGAACTCGTCGAGGTTGGATGCGAAGATCGCCAGGAAGTTCGCGCGCTCGAGCAGTGGCGTCGTCGGGTCCTCCGCCAGCTCCAGCACCCTCTGGTTGAACTCCAGCCACGACAGCTCGCGGTCGAGGAAGCGGTCGGCGGGCAGGCCGTCCTCGGTCTCCACGCCCTGCATCTCTGCAGACCAGGCGATCTCCTCGTCGAAGTCGTCGCCGTCGAAGTCGGCCTCGTTGGCGTCGTGGAAGGTGCGCTCCTCTTCGAGCGTCTTGAAGGCGCGCTCGATGCGCGGCTCCTCCTGGATGCCGGTCTCCGTCAGTCCTGCGTCATTCGCCGTGCCGTCGGTCATGCGCCCATTCTGTCAATCCTGGGTGAACGGCGCGTGACGCCACCTCACGTCGATCGCCCACTGCTCGAAGCCGGCCCTCCGATAGAGCGCGAGCGCGGGTGCGTTGTCGCCCTCGACGTAGAGGTGAGCGGTGTTCGCGCCCAGCGCGCGCATCCGCACGAACGTGGCATCCAGCATCCGTCGGCCGAGTCCCGCGCCCTGCGCGGCGGGCGAGATGCCCAGCACATAGAGCTCTGCGACGTCGCCCTCGGGCTTGATCCAGGTGAAGCCGTCGATGCCCGCCTCGCCAGGCAGCACGAGCAGGTTGGCGTCGTCGTGCCAGGGCTCCGCCATGCGCGCCGCGAGATCGTCGGCCGTCATGCGGCCCTGCTCGGGGTGCGCGGCGAACGCGGCGGCGTTCAGGGAGAGCAGGGCGGATGCGTCGGTCGGCTCATAGCCGCGGACGCCGTCGGGCAGGGGGTCGGCCTGGGGGTCGGCCTGCGCCGATCCGTCTGACGCGGGTGCTGCGGGGACCGGTGCTCGCAGCTGCAGCAGCGTGCGCACGGGCTCGGCGGGCAGTCGGTGAGCGATGGCGCGCGCGGCCGGGTGATCGCCGTGTGCCCACGCCTCGAACGCGCCGAGCTCGTCGGCGAGGGCGGCCGCGAGTGCCGTGCCGAGCCCTCGACCGCGGTGCTCGGGGTGCACGGCCAGCTCGACCTCGCGCTCGGCGTCGCTGACGACGGCCAGCGCGGTCGCGTCACCGATCGCCCGCCGCTCGCCTCGGCGCAGCTCGACGAGCGCCTGGTCGTTGAAGGGCGGCACGCCGTCGGCGGCGATGCACGCCGCGCCCAGCTCCTCGGCGAGCTCGATCGCGCGGGTGGCATCCATCAGTCGTCCTCGTGCTCGAACCGGTAGCCGACGCCGCGCACCGTGCCGATGAGGCGCTCCAGGTCGCCGAGCTTGGCGCGCAGGCGGCGCACGTGCACGTCGACCGTGCGCGTGCCGCCGAAGTAGTCGTAGCCCCAGACCTCGCTCAGCAGCTGCTCGCGCGTGAAGACGCGGGCAGGGTGCGATGCCAGGAACCGCAGCAGCTCGAACTCCTTGAACGTGAGGTCGACCGGCCTGCCGTCGACCTTCGCCTGGTAGCTCGCCTCGTCGATCCGCAGGCCGCTCGTCGAGACGGGGCCGACGGTGCGCGCGGCGGCGAGGGCGAGGCGGATGCGCGCCTCGAGCTCCGAGGGCCCCGCGGCGTCGAAGACGATGTCGGTCACGCCCCATTCGGGCGTCACGGCGGCGAAGCCGCCCTCGCTCAGCACCAGCAGCACCGGGGCCGCGTCGTGCTCGAGCAGCCGGCAGATGGCCTTCGCGGCGGCGAGCTCCCCGACGGCGTCGACGACGAGCAGCTCGCCGTCGGGGGCGTGCGCAACGGCCTCCGCCGTCGCCGGCAGCGTGCTCACCCGGTGCTCGAGGAGCTCCAGGCTGGGCAGCACGCCCCGGTCGCGGCGGGTGAAGATCACGACGTGCGCCATCCAGCCTCCTACCGACGACAATCCTATGCTCGCTGATCCGCTCCCGCCTCCTTCCCTGCTTCGACGCATCCTCGCGCCTCCCATCCGCAGCAGAGATGTGGCGATCTGCTGTCTCTGCGCAGCGTTGCAGGCGGGTCGCCACAACTCTCTGCGCGGCGCACGGCGCACGGGTGCGACACAATGGGCCGCATGCGCAAGGCGACCTCGTGGCAATGGGCCAGCGTGTGGCCCGTATGGGTGCTCGCCGCGCTGGGCGCCGTGCTCGTCGGCATCCTGCAGCCGACGGACGGCATCGTCTGGATGCCCATCGTGCTGGGCGGGTGCACGCTCGTGGCCTTCGCGATCCAGCTCGGCGGACCGACGGAGCCCGGGCTCGTCGACCGGCTGGCGGCCGCAGTCTTCGGCTCGGTGCTGATCCTGGCGCTCGCGAGCGCCATCCTCGTGCCGCTGACGCTGCTCTGACGGGCAAGCGGGTAGGATCGACGCATGGATGCCATCCCCGTCGTCGCACTCGAGATCTTCTTCCTCGGCCTGCTCGGACTCGCGATGATCGCGATCCTGGGCGTCTCCTTCGTCGTGGTGCGCAACCTCTTCCGGGGTCAGCGCTAAGCGATGCTCGAGCTCGATCCCACGCTCCCCGCTGAGCTGGGCCCGCTGCAGTGGCTCATCGGCACCTGGGAGGGCACCGGCGTGCTGTCGTTCCCGGTCGGCGAGCGCACCGTCGAGCAGGAGTTCGGCCAGCGCGTCTCGTTCGCGCACCACGGCAACCCCTACCTGAGCTTCGAGGCATATGCGTGGCAGCTCGATGACGAGCTGACGCCGCTCGCCGCGGAGAGCGGCTTCTGGCGCCTCGCCCGCCCCGCCCACGACGCCGACGCGGGACCGGGCATGCTGCCGCCGGCCGGCGAGCCTGCCTTCGGCGACGCCGAGGCGGTCGAGGGCCTGCGCCGCCCGGATGGCGCCTTCGACCTGCAGGCGCTCATCTCGCATCCGACCGGCGTCTCCGAGCTCTACCTCGGCACGATCAGCGGCCCGCGCATCGAGCTGGCCACCGATGCCGTGCTGCGCGGCGCGGGCGCCAAGGAGCACACCGCATCCACCCGCATGTACGGCCTGGTCGAGAACCACCTGCTCTGGGCGTGGGATCTCGCCGCGCTCGGGCAGGGCCTCGAGAGCCACGCGTCCGCCAGGCTCGCCCGCGTGACGCCCAGCGAGGCGAGCGACGCGTGAGCGCTCGCGAGGTCGCCGCCGGCATCCCCGATGCCGTGCTCGACGAGGGCACCGGGCTCCCGCTGCACGTCGGCAACCCGATCGCCGAGCAGCGCAGGCTGCGCGCAGGCGGCCTCGTGCTGCTGGCCCGCGACGTGCTGCACCTCACCGGCCCCGACACGCTGCCATGGCTCGACTCGATCACGAGCCAGGCGGTCGACCGCCTCGAGCCGGGCGCCTCGACCGAGACGCTCGTGCTCTCGCCCGAGGGTCGCATCGAGCACGCGCTGCGACTGCACTGGACGGGCGAGGAGCTCTGGGTGCTCGTCGACGTCGGCAGCGGCGACGCGCTCGAGGCATGGTTGACGCGGATGCGCTTCTACAAGCAGGTCGAGATCACCCGCCCCGACGTGGTCGTCGTGGGCACTGCGGGCGCACCGGCTGCCGAGCTCGCCTGGCTCGACGGCTGGCCGGAGGTCACGCCCGGCGGCGTGCGCTACGGCGAGCCGACGGGGGAGCCGTGGAGCTGGTCGGAGGCGATCCTGACGCCGGCGGAGGCCGCCGCCATGCCGGTCGACCGATTCGTCGGCACGATGGCTGCCGACGCGCTGCGCATCGCGGCCGGTCGCCCGTCGCTCGCGGAGGTCGACGAGCGCACCATCCCGCACGAGCTCGACTGGCTCACGACCGCGGTGCACCTCTCCAAGGGCTGCTACCGCGGGCAGGAGACGGTCGCGAAGGTGCACAACCTGGGAGCCCCGCCGCGTCGCATCGTGCTGCTGCACCTCGATGGCAGCGAGAACGCGCAGGTCGCGGCCGGCGACGCGGTGCTCACCATCGACGATGCAGCGGGGGAGCGACCGGTCGGTGCCGTCACCTCCTCGGCCATCCACGACGAGCTCGGCCCCATCGCGCTCGCGGTCGTGAAGCGCTCCGCACCCGCCGATCAGGATCTCGTCGTGCGCACGGCAGAGGGCATCGCCGTCGCAGCCGGCCAGCAGCTGCTCGTGCCGCCGACGGCCGGGCACGCGAACCGTCCGCCGCGCCTCCCGCGCATCGGCGCCGTCAAGCGCCCCGCTCCGCCCGCCTGAGAGCCCGCCCCGTCCGTTCCGGAGGTCGAGGAGCGCGCGTGCGCAGCACGCTCGCGTCACGAGACCGCAGGAGCGAGCTGTCGCCCCCTTCGGTTTCGTGACAGCTGTGGGCCTGCGGCCCGCGGCCTCCTCAACCTGCGGGGTGCGCGCGCGGCGCGACCGCGGCCCAGTCCACCGTCAGCTCGCCCAGCCGCCACCGCGCGGGGCCGCCGCTCACCGGCCAGCCCGCCTCGCGCATCCGCCCCACCGTCGCCACCCAGCGCTGCACCGGGCCGAAGTCGGCCAGCGGCGCTGCCACTGCCCACGCGCGATCGAGCTCGACCAGCAGCTCGTGGATGCGCTCGCCCGGCAGGTTGCGGTGGATGAGCGCCTTCGGCAGGCGCTCGCGCACGACCGACGGCGCCTCCATCGCGTCGCTGCCGAGCTCGTCGAGCTTCAGCGCGATCGTCAGCGAGCGGGGGCCCGCGGCGTCGAGCGCCACCCATGAGCACACTCGCCCCAGCTCGTTCGAGGTGCCCTCGACCAGCAGCCCGCCGGGCGCGAGCCTGCCGAGCATCGTCGCCCAGTGCCCCGCGACCTCGTGCTCGTCGTACTGCCGCAGCACGTTCATCGCGCGGATCAGCTGCGGCCGCCGCGACGTCGGCACCTCGAAGCCACCGAGTGCGAACGACACGCGCGCGTCCCGCGCGATCGCCCGCCCGTAGCGCTCAGGCCCTGTCTCCCTGGCGCCGTCGAGCTCAGCCGTGGCGAGCGCCACCCGCGCCGGGTCGATCTCGAGCCCAAGGACCTCGACGGACGGGTTGTTGCGCGAGAGCCGCTCGTGCAGCTCGAGGCTCGTGGTCGCGCTCGCGCCGTAGCCGAGGTCGACCACGAGGCAGCCGGGCACGCGCGCGGCGGGCTGCGCGGCGATCCAGCGGTCCACGCGGCGCAGCCGGTTCACCCCGGTCGTCCCGCGCGTGATGCGCCCCACCTGCTTCGCCACGGCATCCATTGTCCCTGTCTGCGGGTCGCGGGTAGGTTGACGGCATGGATGCGTGGCGTCGCGCGGTCGAGCACGTCGCGGCCCGCTCGGCGGGCGGACCGCTGCCGCCCGACGCTCGCGTCACGGTGCACTTCCACCCTGATCGCTGCTCCGGCGGCGCGACGGTGCTCGAGCGCATCGTCGCGGAGGGCACGTATCGCTCGCAGTTCTCCACCGGCATCTCCAACGGCGGCCTCACCGCGCATCCCGGCGGCGACCGCTGGCGCTGGGAGTCGCGGATGTTCGGTGGCGCCTATGACGAGGCGGCGTCCCACGAGCGACCCGTCTATGGCGCGGTCGAGCACCGGCGGCGGGCCACCGGCGGCGCGATCCGCTTCGGCTCCTGCTGGCTCGAGGTGGCGCGCACCGCCTGGGATCGAGTCACCCTGTGCTGGCCGGACAGCGTCTACGAGCCGGAGCACCTTGGCACGCCCGCGCACGCAGGCGAGCTGCTGGCGCTCGCGGATGAGGCGGCGGTCGATCCCTTGGACGACTACGTCGAGGCGCAGCTGCACGGTGGGTTCGAGCCGGCCCGCGACGCCGAACGGCTGGTGCTCGACCCGGCGTTCCGCGGCGCGGCGGTCGAGCGCGCCGCAGCCCGCCTCGGTGTCCCCATCGTTTGGCATCCGGGGCTCGAGCTGCGGGTCGACCGCATCGCGGAGCTCGAGGCGTATCGGGGCGTCGATGCCCTCGCCCTCGCCCTCGAGCTGGCCGTCGACGGGCGCATCGACGCGCGCATTCTCGGCGAGGCCGCCGAAGCGCACGACCAGCAGACGATCAAGCGTGTCTGGCACCTCATCGCTCGATTCGGGCACCGGGTCGCCGACTAGGCTGGCGGCATGACTGAGCGCACCCTCATCCTGCTCCGCCACGGCCAATCCACCTGGAACGAGTCGAACCAGTTCACCGGCTGGGTCGACGTCAAGCTGACCGAGAAGGGTGAAGGGGAGGCGAAGCGCGCCGGCGAGCTGCTGCGCGAGCACGACCTGCTGCCCGACGTCCTCTACACCTCGCTGCTGAGCCGCGCGATCCAGTCAGCGAACATCGCGCTCGACGCCGCGGGTCGCGACTGGATCCCCGTCACGCGCAACTGGCGCCTGAACGAGCGCCACTACGGCGCGCTGCAGGGCCTCAACAAGGCCGAGACGCTCGAGAAGCACGGCGAGGAGCAGTTCATGCTCTGGCGTCGTTCCTTCGACACGCCGCCGCCGCCCATCGAGCCCGGCAGCGAGTACGCGCAGGACACCGATCCGCGCTACGCCGACATCGACGGCGAGGTGCCGGCGACGGAGTGCCTGAAGGATGTCATCGAGCGCTTCCTGCCCTACTGGGAGTCGACGATCACCAAGGATCTCGAGGTCGGGAAGACGGTGCTCGTCGCCGCGCACGGCAACTCGCTGCGTGCGCTCGTGAAGCACCTCGACGGCATCTCCGACGACGCCATCGCCGAGCTCAACATCCCCACCGGCATCCCGCTCGTCTACACACTGGGCGAGGACAACATGCCGCTCGGCCCCGGCGCGTACCTCGACCCGGAGGCTGCTGCGGCGGGGGCTGCGGCGGTCGCCAACCAGGGCAAGCACTAGAGCCACCCGCACGCGAGAACGGGCCCCACAGCAGTGGGGCCCGTTCTCGTTCGTGGCGTTACTCGGCCGGCTGCACCGGCTCGGGGTTCTTCGGCAGGTGCTCCTCGTCGCCGGCCCAGTCGCCGGTCGCGAGGTACTTGACCTTCTTGGCGATGCCGACCGCGTGGTCGGCGAATCGCTCGTGGTAGCGGCTGGCGAGCGTCGCGTCGACCGTCGTGTGCGCGGCGCCCTCCCACGACGTGCCCAGCACATGCGCGAACACATCGCGGTGCAGCTTGTCGACGTGCTCGTCGGCGATTTCGATGCGATCGGCGATCGTCAGGTCCTGCGTCTCGAGCAGGTCGCGCAGCAGCCTCGCGACCTCGATGTCGCTCGCACCCATCTCTGCGAAGGTCGGCTGCAGCGACTCCGGCACGACCTGCATCGGGAAGCGGTAGCGCGCGAGCATCGCGATGTGGCGCGCGAGGTCGCCCATGCGCTCGAGCGATGCCGAGATGCGCAGGGCAGAGACCACGATGCGCAGGTCTCTGGCGACCGGCGACTGGCGGGCGATGATGTCGATCGCGAGCTCGTCGAGCGAAGCCGCCTTGTCGTCGATGACAGGGTCGGCAGCGATGACCTGCTCTGCGAGCTGCACGTTGGAGTCGCCGAACGCGCGCACTGCCGCCTCGATCGAGACGAGCACGTGGTTGGCGATGTCGACGAGGCGCTCCTGCACCTCGGCGAGCTCCTGCTGGAATACGTCGCGCATGCTGCTGCTCCTTGTGGTCTGCCCGAGACTGCATCGGGGCCGGGCACGGGTCGAACCCCGAGTCTTCCGCGCCCAGGTTACCGGCGGGTGTCCGACGGCTGAACCGCGGGGGCGGGTCTGGACAAGGATACGATCGTCGGGTGGATGCGTCCTGGTACGTGCTCCTCGCGCTCCTGTTGGGGTTCGCGTTCGGAGCCGGCTCTGTGCACTTGCTCGGGCTGGCAGCCCAGCGAGGCCGTCAGGTGATGGCGATCGCGAGCGAGCCCATCCCCGACGGCATCACCGCCATGATCGATGTGCTGGAGTCCGCGGGCGTCGTGCTCGACGGCTCCAACCAGGTGATCGTCTCCTCGCCCGGCGCCGACTCGCTCGACCTCGTCGAGGGCCGCGAGCTGCGCTCGAGGGAGATCTCGGACGCGGTCCGACGCGTGTGGCGCACTGGCGAGGCCGAGGTGGTCGACTTCACCTACCGGCGCGGCCGCATCGGCGCCGGCACCGAGATGCAGCTGCGCGTGCGCGTCGCCCCGCTCGGCAACCGCTTCATGCTCGTGCTCGCCGCCGACCGCACCGAGGAGCTGCGGCTCGCCGGCGTGCGGCGCGACTTCGTGGCCAACATCAGCCACGAGCTCAAGACTCCGATCGGCGCGCTCACGCTCCTGGCGGAGGCGATCGAGGCCGGCGCCGACGACCCCGCTCGCGTGCGCTCGTTCTCGAAGCGCATGCAGGTCGAGGCCGACCGCCTGGGCCGCATGACCAAGGAGCTCATCGACCTCTCGCGCATCCAGGCCGACGATCCGCTCGAGCATGCGGAGCGCTTCCAGGTCTCGCGCGTCATCGACGTCGCCGTCGACCGCAACGGGGTGCTCGCTGAGGCCAAGCGGATGCGCATCATCCCGCGCGTGCTCGAAGAGGTCGAGCTGCTGGGCTCCGAGGAGCTCGTGACCATGGCGCTGCAGAACCTGATCTCGAACGCCGTCCAGTACTCCCCGGATGCGACCCACGTCGGCATCGGCGTCCGGGTGGTGGATGATGTGGTCGAGATCGCCGTGACCGACAAGGGAGTCGGCATCGCGGACGACGACCAGGAGCGCGTGTTCGAGCGCTTCTACCGGGTCGACCCCGCACGCAGCCGCGTGACGGGCGGCACGGGCCTCGGCCTCAGTATCGTGAAGCACGTCGCCGTCAGCCACGGCGGCGAGGTCACCCTCTGGTCCCGCCCCAGCCAGGGCTCGACCTTCACCCTGCGGCTTCCCGTCGCACCCGCACCCGCTCGCAAGGAGACTGCATGACGCGCATCCTGATCGTCGAGGACGAGACGGCGCTCGCCGAGCCGCTGGCCTACCTGCTCGAGCTCGAGGGCTACGAGACCGCCCACGCGGAGGACGGCAACGCCGCAGTGCGGATGTTCGAGCAGGAGGGCGCAGACCTCATCCTGCTCGATCTCATGCTCCCCGGTCGCAGCGGCACCGAGGTCTGCCGTCACATCCGTCAGAGCTCGGCGGTGCCGATCATCATGGTGACCGCGAAGGACAGCGAGGTCGACACGATCGTCGGCCTCGAGCTCGGCGCGGACGACTACGTGACCAAGCCCTACTCGACCCGTGAGCTCGTGGCGCGCATCCGTGCCGTCCTCCGTCGCCGGGCGGTCGACGAGGAGGAGGACGACGACTCGGTGGTCGAGATCGGCCGGGTGCGGCTCGACTCCGACAGCCACACCGTGCACGTCGCGAACGACGAGGTCGCGATGCCGCTGCGCGAGTTCGAGCTGCTCGAGTACCTGATGCGCAACGCGGGCAGGGTGCTCACGCGCGGGCAGCTCATCGACCGGGTGTGGGGGAGCGACTACTTCGGCGACACGAAGACGCTCGACGTGCACGTCAAGCGTCTGCGGGCGAAGATCGAGGAAGACCCCTCGAACCCCACGCGCGTGGTGACGCTTCGCGGGCTCGGGTATCGCTTCGAGCGCTGAGCGGGCGCTGCGGCCGTTGCTGCTCCCGAGGCCCGAGACGGGCCTCGGCGCTGGCGTCGCGGCGGAGGCCCGAAAGGACCTCCGCTCTCAGCTCCAGCGCGCTATTCGGCGGCGGGTGCGAGCGTCTCGTAGCCGACGACCTCGGTGGAGATCGTGGGAACCTCGAGGCCGGTCGGCTGGGCGCCGTCTGCCTGGAAGGAGACGTTCTGCAGCGAGCCGAACACCAGATCGGGTGCGGCGGGGAAGACGAGCTGCTGCTCGGGGAAGCCGTAGGTCGTGACGCCCGCCGGAATGCGGATCTGCTCGACCGCGTCGCCGACGCGCACCTCGAGGAACGTCGCCTCGCCCGGGTTCGTGAACGTGGTGGAGAGGTTCAGCGCCTCGCCCTCCGGCTCGCCGATCAGCATGGCGTTGTGGATCTCGACCGTGCCGGTGGTGCCGGAGACGCCGTCGGATGCGTCGTAGTCGATCGTCGTCGCCTGCGGCGTGATGAGATTGCAGCCGGTCGCGGCGAAGACGACGACGACGGCTGCGACAACTGCGGCTGCGAGACGAGGCTGCACGGGGACCCTTTCGACGGTGTGACGCGCGCCGTCTGGTGCGGCCGGCGCGGTCGCAGACCACTCTAGCGCGGTGGAGCTCAGGGCGGAGGCCCTTGCGGGCCTCCGCCGCGACCCCAGCGCCGACGCCCGTCTCGGGCGTCGGAAACCGGGCGAGCCTATGCAAGAAGGGCGTGATTCAACCACTCCGGACCAGGCGTTGGCGATCGACACGCTGTGATAAAATCAAGGTTCTGGCTATGACGAGGAGCATTCGATGAACTTTGAGGTCGGAGAGACGGTTGTCTATCCCCACCACGGCGCCGCGAAGATCACCGAGGTCAAGGTCCGCAAGATCAAGGGCGTCGACACCACCTACCTCAAGCTCAACGTCGCGCAGGGCGGCCTCACGATCGAGGTGCCCGCTGCCAACGTCGACCTGGTGGGCGTTCGCGACGTCATCGGCGAAGAGGGCCTCGACAAGGTCTTCGAGGTGCTGCGCGCTGACTTCACCGAGGAGCCCACGAACTGGGCCCGCCGCTACAAGGCGAACGTCGAGAAGCTCGCTTCCGGCGATGTGATCAAGGTGAGCGAGGTCGTGCGCGACCTCTCGCGCCGCGACCAGGATCGCGGCCTCTCGGCAGGCGAGAAGCGCATGCTGGCGAAGGCTCGCCAGATCCTGGTCTCCGAGCTCGCGCTCGCTGAGAAGACCGATGAGGATGCCGCCTCGGCGCGCCTCGACGAGGCGCTCGCCCCCGCGAGCTGATCGCACCACAGACGAGAGGGGCACCCGCACCCCAAGGGCGGGTGCCTCTCTTCTGTCATCGTGCGGGCGCCCGCCTAGGCTGACACCGTGACCGACACCGCCCTCATCGTCGTAGCCGCTGGCAGCGGCACCCGGCTCGGCCGCGGCGTGCCCAAGGCGTTCGCCGAGATTGCGGGGGCCACGATCCTCGAGCACGCGCTGCGCGGCCTGGCGGCGGTGGATGCCGCGTTCGTCATCGTGGTGCCAGCGGGACACGAGGCGGATGCGTCGGCGATCGCCGAGCGCGCCGGGCTCGTCGCGACCGTGGTCGCGGGCGGCGAGGCGCGTGCCGACTCGGTCGCAGCAGGTCTGGCGGCCGCGGGCGATGCGCGGTGGGTGCTCGTGCACGACGCCGCGCGGGCGCTCGCGCCCGCGGCGCTGGTCGAGCGGGTGATCGCCGCCCTCCGCGACGGCGCCGGTGCTGTCGTGCCGGTGCTGCCGGTGGTCGACACCATCCGCGAGGCGGATGCAGCCGGCCTCGGTGCGATCGTCGACCGGGCCGCGCTGCGGGCGATGCAGACGCCACAGGGATTCGAGGCGGCGCTCCTGCGTCGGGCATACGAGACGGCGGGGGATGCCCGGGGCGCGTCGACCGACGACGCCCAGCTTGTGCAGGCCGTCGGCGAGCAGGTCGTGCCGGTCGCCGGCGACGAGCTCGCCTTCAAGATCACCACCCCCGCAGATGCGGAGCGCGCCGAGTCGCTGCTCGCTCGGAAGGAGCCCGGCATGCGAGAAGTCGCCGACATCCGCACCGGCATCGGCGTCGACGTGCACGGCTTCGGCGGTGAGGGCCCGCTGCGGCTCGCAGGCATCGAGTGGGAGGGCGTCGGGCTCGTCGGCCACTCCGACGGCGATGCCGTCTGCCACGCGATCGTCGATGCGCTGCTGGGCGCAGCCGGCCTGGGCGACATCGGCGGGCTCGTCGGCGTCGACGACCCGCAGCACGCCGGCGCGCACGGCGAGGTCTTCGTGCGCGCGGCCGTCGCGCTGCTGGCCGAGCACGGCTGGGCGCCGGTGAACGTCTCGGTGCAGGTGCTGGGCGTCCGCCCCCGCATCGGCACGCGCCGCGAGGAGGCGCAGGCCGTGCTGACGGCGATGCTCGGTGCCCCCGTCAGCGTCTCCGGCACGACGACCGACGGCCTCGGCGCCATCGGCCGCGGCGAGGGCGTGCAGGCGATCGCGACCGCGCTGATCCGCCGCAGGCCCACCCCGGTCGCCGAGTAGCCCCGCGGCTCACCCCGGTGGCCCGCGGCTCACCCCGGTCGTCGAGTAGCCCCGCAGGGGCGTATCGAGACGACACCGCCACCGATCTTGATACGACGCCTCCGGCGCCTACTCGATCACCGTGCTGCGGCAAGTAGCCTTGGCTACCGTGACCGTGCGCATCTACGACTCGAAGCAGCAGGCCGTCGTCGACCTGCGGCCGCTCCAGGCCGGTGAGGTCTCGATGTACGTCTGCGGGCCGACCGTGCAGTCGTCTCCGCACGTCGGCCACGTGCGCAGCGCCGTCGTCTACGACGTCTGGCGCCGCTGGCTGACCCACCGCGGCAACCGCGTCACCTTCGTGCGCAACGTCACCGACATCGATGACAAGGTGCTCGTCAACGCGACCGACGAGCCGTGGTGGGCGCTGGCCTACCGCGTCGAGCTCGAGTTCACAGCGGCCTACCGCGCCGTCGGCGTGCTCGCGCCGACCTATGAGCCGCGCGCCACCGCATCCGTGCCCGCCATGCATGCGCTCATCGCGCTGCTCATCGAGCGCGGCCACGCCTATCCTGCGCTCGACGGCTCGGCCGACGTCTACTTCGACGTGCGCTCGTGGGAGCGCTACGGCGAGCTCACCCGGCAGCGGGTCGAGAACATGGAGACGGCCGCCGACGCCGATCTGCGCGGCAAGCGCGACCCGCGCGACTTCGCGCTCTGGAAGGCGCGCAAGGACGACGAGCCGGAGTCGGCCTCCTGGGAGTCGCCCTGGGGTCGCGGGCGCCCCGGCTGGCACATCGAGTGCTCGGCGATGGCGCGCACCTATCTCGGCGACGCCTTCGACATCCACGGCGGCGGCCTCGACCTGCGGTTCCCGCACCATGAGAACGAGCTCGCGCAGTCGAGTGCCGCGGGCCTCGGCTTCGCGCAGGTCTGGAGCCACAACGGGCTCGTCAACGTCGACGGCGAGAAGATGTCGAAGTCGCTCGGCAACTCGATCTTCGCCATCGACCTGCTGCAGGCGGTGCGGCCGATCGTCGCCCGCTACTTCCTGGTCGCCTCGCACTACCGATCCACGATCGACCTGCGCACGGCCGACGGCAGCCTCGAGGGCGGGTCGCTCGCTGAGGCGGAGGCCGCGTTCGGCCGCATCGAGTCGATGCTCGAGCGCGCCGCCCGCGCTGGCGAGCTGTCCGACGCGGCGGTGCCGGATGCCTTCGGCGCAGCCATGGACGACGACCTCTCGACCCCGCAGGCAGTGGCGGTGCTGCATGAGAGCGCGCGCGCCGCGAACGCCGCCCTCGACGCGGGCGACGCGGCCCTCGCGCTGGCTCGCGCGAGCGAGGTGCGGGCGATGCTGCGCGTGCTGGGGCTCGACCCAGAGCACGCAGTGTGGCAATCTGGAGTGTCGGCCGAGTCCGGCGCCCTGGCCAGCCTCGTCGAGACGCTGCTGGCGGAGCGCCGTGAGGCCCGCGCGGTGAAGGACTTCACCGCCTCCGACCGTATCCGCGACGCGCTCGCGGCAGCCGGGATCCTCGTCGAGGACGGCAAAGACGACACCACTTGGAGCATCGCATGAGCAAGCCGCAGCGCGCACCGCGCAAGAAGGGCCCCACGAAGGGCACCGGCGGAAACGGCCGGAGGGCGCTCGAGGGCAAGGGCCCGACGCCGAAGGCCGAGGATCGCTCCTGGCACCCGGCCGGTCAGCGGAAGGCAGCGCGTGAGCGCTACGAGGCCGCTGCGGGCAAGAGCGGCCGCAAGCCTGAGCCGCCGCGCCACCGCAAGCCCTCATCGGCGAAGGACGACTCCGAGCTGGTGACCGGCCGCAACTCGGTGCTCGAGGCGCTGAAGGCCAAGATCCCCGCGACCTCGCTGATCCTCGCCGCGCGGCTCGAGATGGACGACCGCGTCAAGGAGATCCTCTCGCTCGCCAACAAGCGCGGCGTGCCGGTGCTCGAGGTCATGAGACCAGAGCTCGACCGCATCTCCGGGCACGACTCCGTGCACCAGGGCGTCGCGCTCAAGGTGCCGCCGTACCAGTACGCGCACCCGATCGACCTGCTCGAGACCGTGCGCAGCCGCAGCCAGAACCCGCTGTTCATCGCGCTCGACGGCATCACCGACCCGCGCAACCTGGGTGCGATCATCCGCTCGGCAGCCGCCTTCGGCGCGCAGGGCGTGATCGTGCCGCAGCGGCGCTCCGTCGGTGTGACGGCCAGCGCATGGAAGACCTCTGCCGGTGCCGCGGCACGCGTGCCGGTGGCGATGGCCTCCAACCTCACCGCGACGCTCAAGGAGCTGAAGCGCGAGGGGATGTTCATCATCGGTCTCGACGGCGACGGTGACGTGCCGCTGCACGAGCTCGAGCTGGCTGATGGCCCCTTGGTCGTTGTGGTCGGCAGCGAGGGCAAGGGCATCTCGCGCCTGGTGGCGGAGACCTGCGACGCGATCGTCTCGATCCCCATCGACGGGCTGACGGAGTCGCTGAACGCCGGCATCGCCGCATCCGTCACGCTCTACGAGGTGGCGAAGCGGCGGTCCGCCACCGCCCGCTGATCTGCTCGACGACCAAGGGCGCAGCTCACACCAGCTCCCGCCAGTCCGGCTCCTCCTCGTCGTCGGCGCCTTCCTGCAGCGTGACGACCGGCATCGTCATGGTCGTCGGCACGTTCAGCAGCGCCGCCTCGTCGCGCCGAAAGGCGAGCTGCGTCTCGATGTAGCTCGCGGCGGCCTCCGTCATCGACACCCCGCTCTTGCGCTGCTCCGAGAGGTACCAGCGGTGCTCGAGCACCTGGTGGAAGACCTCCGGCCCCTCGAGCTTGCCGCGCAGCTCGAGCGGGATCGACTCGACGACGGGCGCGAAGACGCGCTCGAACCACTCGTTGGCGAGCGCCTCGTCGCCGACGTTGGGCCGCGCGTCGTGCTGCACCGCGACGTACTCGTCGAGATCGTTGAGCATGCGCCGCGCCTGGTTCTCCTCGGCATCGATGCCGGTGAGCGACTGCAGGCGCCGGTGGTGGTGCCCCGGGTCGACGACCTTGGGGCGGATGGCGACGGTCGTGCCGCCGTCGCCGGTGCGGATGGAGAGCTCGCCGATGTCGTAGCCGAGCGCGTTGAGGCGCTCGATGCGCTCGCGGATGCGGTGCCGCTCGTCGGCGGCGATCACCTGATCGCTGTGCAGCTCGTGCCAGAGCGAGCGGTACTGCTCGACGATCGAGCCCGCCACCGCGACGGGATCGATCGACTCGTCGAGCCGGCCGCCGGCCGCCAGATCGAGCAGCTCGCCGGCGATGTTCACGCGCGCCACCTCGAGGTCGTCGTCGCGCCGGCCGTCGGAGAGCCCGGCCGACTCGATCGTGCCGGTCTCGGCATCCACGAGGTAGGCGGCGAAGGCACCGGCGTCGCGGCGGAAGAGCGTGTTCGAGAGCGACACGTCGCCCCAGTAGAAGCCCACCAGGTGGAGCCGCACGAGCAGGCCGGCGAGCGCGTCGACCAGTCGCTGCGCGGTCGACTCCTTCATCGACGCCGAGTAGAGGGCGCGGTAGGGGAGCGAGAAGCGCAGGTGCCGCGTGACGAGCACCGCGGCGAGCGGGTTGCCGTCCCGGTCGGAGCGCTCGGCGATCACGGCGAGCGGCTCGACGCAGGGCACGTCGAGGCGCTGCAGCCTGCGCAGCATGGCGTACTCGCGGTTCGCCATCTCGGCGGTCGTCTCCTTGATCGCCACCACGCGGCCGCTCAGCCGGGCGAAGCGCACCAGGTGGCGTGAGATCCCCTTCGGCAGCTGCACGACATCGTCCTCCGTCCACTCGTCGAGCGGCAGATCCCACGGCAGGTCGAGCAGCGTCGCGTCCATGAGCGAGGAGGTGATGCGCAGGTCGGAGGCCATGCCGTCATCGTAGGCGCGCGGATGGGGTGGGATGCGTCGTCATCCGACGACGAAGGGCCCCGGCCGAGGTCGGAGCCCTTCGTCGTGCGCAGCGCTCAGAGGCGGTTGCCGGTCTCCTTGTCGAAGACGTGCAGGTGGGTCGTGTCTGGCGTGATGAACACGGTGTCGCCCAGCTTCGCGTGATTGCGGCCGTCGACGCGCGCGACGATGTCGACGCGCTTACCCTCGACATCCGCGTGTCCGTAGAGGTAGCCGTCGGCGCCGAGCTCCTCGACGAGGTCGACCTCCACGGGCATCCCGTCGCCCTCCACCGCGACGGAGACATCCTCGGGGCGCACGCCCACGATGATGCCGTCCTTGGCGCCGGAGACCTGCTCGCGCGGGATCTGCACGAGGTGGTCGCCGAAGTGCACGCCCTGATCGGTGGTCGTCAGCTCCATGAGGTTCATGGCGGGGCTGCCGATGAAGCCGGCGACGAACACGTTGCGCGGCTCGGCGTAGAGGTCGCGCGGCGTGCCGACCTGCTGCAGCACGCCGTCCTTGAGCACCGCGATGCGGTCGCCCATCGTGAGCGCCTCGGTCTGATCGTGCGTGACGTAGACCGTGGTGACGCCCAGGCGGCGCTGCAGAGAGGCGATCTGCGTGCGCGTCTGCACGCGCAGCTTGGCGTCGAGGTTCGACAGCGGCTCATCCATGAGGAACACCTGCGGCTGGCGCACGATGGCTCGGCCCATCGCGACGCGCTGGCGCTGACCGCCGGAGAGTGCCTTGGGCTTGCGGGCGAGGTAGGGCTCCAGATCGAGCAGCTTGGCGGCCTCCTCGACGCGCTTCGCTCGCTCGTCCTTCGCGATGCCGGCGATCTTGAGCGCGAAGCCCATGTTCTCGGCGACCGTCATGTGCGGGTAGAGCGCGTAGTTCTGGAAGACCATCGCGATGTCGCGATCCTTCGGCGGCATGTCGGTGACGTCGCGGTCTCCGATCATGATCCGGCCGTCGTTGACCTCCTCGAGGCCCGCGAGCATGCGGAGGGCAGTGGACTTGCCGCTGCCGGAGGGGCCGACCAGCACGAGGAACTCGCCGTCGGCGACCTCCAGGTCGATCTTGTCGACCGCGGGTGTGGTGCTCCCGGGATAGACCCGAGAAGCCTTGTCGAACGTCACAGACGCCATTGTCGTTTCCTTCCACCGGCAGGTACGTGCCGGACGATCCGTTGTGTCAGGACGGGCAGCTTCGCCCGCAGGGGACATTCTGGCACGGCACAGGGCCGGTACCCTGGGAGAAGGTGCTTGCCTAGAGCGCACTGTATGCCGGTTCCCGGCCGACCCCAGGACAAGGACGCATGAGCGAGAAGCTGACGAAGAACGAGCGCCGCACGCAGGCGCGCGAGCAGGCCCGCAAGATGCAGGAGGAGCGCCGCCGCAGGGAGCGCCTCAAGAAGGGCCTCACCATCGGCGGCATCATCGTCGCGGCCGTCGCCATCGTCGCCATCGTCGCCATCGTGATCGTCAACAGCATCCGCCCCGCAGGTCCCGGCCCCGAGAACATGGCGTCGAACGGCATCGTGATCGGGCAGGACTTCGTCGCGGAGCGCACCGCGGCCACGCCCGCCGAGGGTGAGCCGACGCCGACGGAGCGGCGCGAGGACGTCGTGCAGATCGAGATCTACCAGGACTACATGTGCCCCGTGTGCGGCACGTTCGACGAGGCCAACCGCGCGACGCTCGAGCAGCTGCTCGCCTCCGGTGCCGCCACCGTCGAGGTGCACCCGATCTCCATCCTCGACCGCGCATCGCTGGGCACGAAGTACTCCACCCGCTCCGCATCCGCTGCCGCGTGCGTCGCCGAGCAGGCACCCGACCAGTTCTGGGCCTTCAACAGCGCCATGTACGACAGCCAGCCGGCTGAGAACACCTCGGGCCTGTCGAACGACGAGATCGTCGAGGTCGCCGAGGGCGCCGGGATCGACACCTCCACCGGCATCGCCGACTGCATCACCGAGGGCCGCTTCATGAGCTGGGTCGAGGACGCCACGGTGCGGGCAGGCTCGGAGCCGTTGCCCGGCACCGAGAACGTGGTCGCCGACCGCACCCCGACGGTGATCGTCAATGGCCAGCAGTACCCGGGCTCGCCCGCCGATGCCGCAGGCTTCCAGGCGTTCGTGACCGCGGCCGCCGGTCAGCAGACCGGTGAGCCGACCGAGGATCCTGCCGAGACCGACGCTCCTGAGGAGCCCGCGGAGACGCCCGCTCCCAGCGACGAGGGCTGATGCTGCGGGCCGCCCGGCCGGTCGGGGCTGCGCTGATAGCGCTCGCCCTGCTGGTCGGGTGTGCCTCGACGCCCCCGCCGCAGATCACCTCGATCGGTGAGCTGGGCGCCGCCTACCTCGAGGCCGGCGGCGAGTGCAGCGAGCTCGTGGAGCGGTACCGCGAGTCTGAGGAGCAGCCGGTGAGCGCGACCTGCGGCACCGAGACCGAGCTGATCCTCGCCGCCGATGCCGATGAGGCACAGGCCATCGCGACGCAGCTGCAGCTGCAGGAGCAGACGGTGCTCGTCTCGGGCCGCTGGGTGATGCGCGACCCGCAGCTCGAGACCATCCAGCAGGCCCTCGGCGGCCAGATCGTCACCCTCTCTGCCGCCGACGGCCCCGCCAACCTGGCTGACGTCATCGCGTTCGACGCCGACGGCGTCGTGCCTGCCGAGCCCGTGCCTGCCGGTGGCACGCCCGCAGAGCGCGAGCCCGCATCCGACATGCCCGATGTGCTCGTCGTGATCGATCCCGACTGCGAGTACTGCGACCGGCTGCTGGCCGCGAGTGGCGAGCAGCTCACCGAGCTCGCGGACAGCGGCGCGGCGCGGGTCTCCTATCTGCCGGTCTCGCTAGGCGACTCGATCGAGAGCGGCTACGCCTCGACGCTGGGCGCCAACGCGCTCGCGTGCGTCGCCGACAGCGCGCCGGATGCGTACCGGCCGTTCCAGACCGCGCTCGTCGCGCACTTGCAGGAGCATCCCTTCGAGGCGGCAGCGGTGACTGCGCTCGCCTCCGAGCACGGTGCCACCGAGGTCGGCGACTGCGTGGCCTCGGCGCAGTTCGCCTGGTCGGTGCGGCAGGCGACGGTGCGCGCGATCGATGCGCCGCTGCAGGGCGTCGAGCCGCTGCGCGGCGTGCCGACGGTGATCGTCGACGGCGTCACCTTCGCGGGCGACGTGGGTGACCCGGCCGCGCTGGCGGCCTTCGTCGCGGACCCGCAGCAGCCGTAGCCCGCGTCCTCCCACCGCCCCTCGCCCCTGACGTTTGAGTGGCGGTTCCTGTGATCGAGTGGCGCCTCCTGTGATCGAGTGGCGCCTGCCGTGATCGAGTGGCGCCTCGCGTGGCAGTGACGAGCGCCCCCTGGGCTCCGCCAGACGATCGCTGGAGGCGCCACTCGATGGCGGTTGCCGCCAATCGATGTGGGCTGGCGCCACTCGATGTAGGCAGGCGCCAATCGATGTGAGCAGGCGCCACTCGATGTGGGCTGGCGCCACTCGATGTGGGCTGCCGCCACTCGATGTGGGCTGCCGCCACTCGATGGGTGCCGGCGGCGTTCGGACGAGCGCTGTCGCCCAGCTGAGCCCCCTGTCGGGATTGAACCGACGACCTTCGCTTTACAAGAGCGGTGCTCTACCACTGAGCTAAGGAGGCGCGGCCCCGGCGCTGCCGAGGTGCCCAGCCATTCTAGGCTTGCGCGGTGAGTCCTCCCACCCAAGCCGGTCCGGCACGACTGCGACCCTGGCACCCCGAGCGCGACGCGGCCGCCGTGCTCGCCGCCTTCGACGCATCCGCCGACCTGCACCGGCAGGCGCCGCCGCTCGCCTCGCTCGCCGACGCGCAGGCCTACCTGGCCGACATCGCGGCGGACGCCCTCGCGATCGAGCTGCACGGCGAGGTGGTCGGATGCGTCATGGCAAGCGCGCGGGACGCACGGCACGGCACGGCGTGGATGTCGTACTGGCTCGCGCCGTCCGCCCGTGGCCAGGGGCTCGCGAGCCGCGCGCTCGACACGCTCTCGCGGCGCCTCCTCGCCGACGGGCTGCACCGGCTCGAGCTCGGCGCCCGCACGAACAACCCCGCCTCGATCGCGGTCGCGGAGCGCGCCGGCTACCAGCGCGAAGGCGTCGAGCGGGAGCGCCTCCGCTACGTCGACGAGCGGGGCGTCGTCGCGCGCTTCGACGTGGTGCGATTCGCGCGCCTCGCCACCGATGCGCCGCCTCGGCTCGCACCGCTCTAGGCTTGCCCGGTGAGGGATCAGACAACGAGCGCTGCCGATGTCGCAGACCACCGCAGACCACTGCTGTGGATGGCGGCGGCGATCGTGGCGGGAACGGGCCTTGCCGCGCAGAGCCGCGTCAACGGCGAGCTCGGCGCCCGCCTCGAGCACGGCATGCTCGCTGCGCTCGTCTCGTTCACGGTCGGTCTCGTGCTGCTCGGCCTGCTGCTGCTCGTCTGGCCGGGCGCCAGGGCTGGCGTGCGGCGCCTGATCGGCGTCATCCGCGATGGCTCGATGCCGTGGTGGTACGCCTCCACCGGCCTGCTCGGCGCCTTCCTGGTCGCGACGCAGGGCCTCGTGGTCGGCACCACCGGCGTCGCCCTCTACACGGTCGGCGTCGTCGCGGGCCAGACCGTCAGCGGGCTCGCCGTCGACCGTCTGGGGTTCGGCGGGCTGGCACGGAAGCCCATCACGCCGCCGCGCGTCATCGGCGCGCTGCTGGCACTCGTCGCGGTCGGCATCGCGCTCGCGGGCGCAGGCCAGCTGCAGGGCGCGTGGCTCGTCGTGCTGCCGTTCATCGCGGGGCTGCTGCAGTCGGTGCAGCAGGCGCTCGGCGGCCTCGTGCAGCGCCACTCCGGGTCGGCGATCGCGCAGACCGTCTCGAACTTCCTCGTCGGCACCGTGGCGCTCGCCCTGGTGGTCGGCGTGCAGGCACTTGCCGGCGTCACCGCGCAGCCGCTGCCCACTGAGCCGTGGCTCTACATCGGCGGCGTGCTGGGCATCATCTTCATCGCGCTCATGTCGATCGCCGTGCACCACCTGGGCGTGCTGACGATGGGTCTGGGCGTGATCTGCGGCCAGGTCGTCACGTCGCTGGTGCTCGACCTCATCGTGCCGGCCGGCCACCCCGTGACGGTGTGGTCGCTCATCGGCGCCGCGCTCACGATCGTCGCAGTCGGCGTCTCGGCCATCAGACGGCCACGGCGCCGCCCCCGCGTCTAGTGCACGCCGACCATCGCGGTCGCAGCCTCAGATCCAGCGCGCCTAGGACTCCGGCGTGAAGTTCAGCGCCAGCGAGTTCATGCAGTAGCGGTCGCCGGTGGGCGTCTGCGGTGCGTCCTCGAAGATGTGGCCCAGGTGGCTGCCGCACTTCGCGCAGCGCACCTCGGTGCGCGTCATGCCGAGCGTGGTGTCCTCGATGAGCTCGACCGCGTCCTCGCGGACGGTCTCGTAGAAGCTGGGCCAGCCGCAGCCGGCATCGAACTTCGTCTCGTCGCGGAACAGCTCGTTGCCGCATGCGCCGCACGAGTAGACGCCCAGGCGCTGCTCGTCGAGCAGCGCACCCGTCCACGGTCGCTCGGTGCCCGCTTCGCGCAGCACCGAGAAGGCTTCGGGAGAGAGGGCCTCGCGCCACTCGGCGTCGGAGCGTTCGATGCGATCAGTCATGCGCCAAGACTACGGCGGTCGGCGGTGGGTCGCACCTCGGGCGCACGCTCTGGGAGCTGCTGCGACGACACACAGGCGTCGACGCATGGAGCCCCACCGCGCCGCCGTAGGATCGTGGGCATGCCGACCGACCCTCGCCCGCGCAGGAAGGGCACCGCCGACGAGGCCGCCGCCCTCGCGTTCGCGACAGCGGAGTCGCGCGCCTCGGCACCCGAGGCGCCTGCGACGCATGGGCAGACGACGGATGCGCCGGCGCACGATCTCTCCGCAGCCCGCGAGGAGCGCATCCGCCGCGTGCTCGACTTCGAAGCGGGCTGGAGCAGCCACGGGGGTGCGAAGGCGCGCGCCATCCGCGCCGAGTTCGGCTGGACGCCGACGCGCTACTACCAGGCGCTGGACGGGCTGCTCGAGACGCAGGAGGCGGTGCGGCACGACCCGATGCTCGTGCGGCGGCTGCTGCGCCTGCGCGAGGGGCGATGAGTCGCCCGCAGCGGGTCGGCGCGCACCGCTCGACGGCCACCAGCCGCTGGCCGCGCTGGGCGATCCTGCTCGCCGGCCTCGCTGTCGCCATCGTGCTCGCGGCGATCGGCCTGTTCGCCCTCGACCTGCTGCGCCCGCGCGCGCCGGAGCCGGTCGCGACCGAGCAGGCCGAGATCGTCACGGATCCGTCGGCCATCGACCCCGCGCTCGACGCATCCGTCACGGTGCTCGATGCCTCCGGTGAGACCGGCCTCGCCGCGGGCGTCGGCCAGGCGCTCTCGGATTCGGGCTGGGATGTCGTGGCGACCGGTGGCAGCTCTGAGGCCAGCGAGACCACGGTGGTCTGGTTCGACAGCGAGGAGCTCGCACCCGTCGCACGCGGCCTCGCCGCCGCGCTGGGCGTCGGTGACGTGCAGCTCTCCGACGGCAGGCTCTCCGGCACGCCCATCACGATCGTCGTGGGGCCGGATGCGGTGGGCACGGCCCCGAGTCAGGAGCCGCGCGACGACGGCGAGCTCGAGCATGCGCCGGGCACCGAGGCTCCCTAGCCTCCGCAGCGCTCGTTCTGCCGTGGGCGAGCACGCCCGCACTGGCTTGCACTCGACCAGTGCGAGTGCCAGACTTGGCGTTGGCACTCCCTCTGGTGGAGTGCCAATTGAACGTCACTGGCGTCCAGGAGGGACGAGACTGCTATGGCAAAGATGATCGCATTCAACGAAGAGGCCCGCCGCGGGCTGGAGCGTGGCCTCAACCAGCTCGCCGACGCGGTGAAGGTGACCCTCGGGCCGCGCGGACGCAACGTCGTGCTCGAGAAGAAGTGGGGCGCCCCCACGATCACGAACGACGGTGTCTCGATCGCTAAGGAGATCGAGCTCGAGGACCCCTACGAGAAGATCGGCGCTGAGCTGGTCAAGGAGGTCGCCAAGAAGACCGACGACGTCGCCGGCGACGGCACGACGACGTCGGTCGTGCTCGCCCAGGCGCTGGTCCGCGAAGGCCTGCGCAACGTCGCAGCCGGTGCAGACCCGATCAGCCTGAAGCGCGGCATCGACAAGGCTGCCGCTGCGGTCTCGGCCCAGCTGCTCAAGAACGCCAAGGAGGTCGAGACCAAGGAGGAGATCGCCGCCACGGCTTCGATCTCGGCTGCTGACCCGGAGATCGGCGCGCTCATCGCCGAGGCCATCGACAAGGTCGGCAAGGAGGGCGTCGTCACCGTCGAGGAGTCGCAGACCTTCGGCACCGAGCTCGAGCTCACCGAGGGCATGCGCTTCGACAAGGGCTTCCTGTCGCAGTACTTCGTCACGGACCCCGAGCGCCAGGAGACGGTCTTCGAAGACCCGTACATCCTGATCGCCAACTCCAAGATCTCGAACATCAAGGATCTGCTCCCGATCGTCGACAAGGTGATCCAGGCGGGCAAGCCGCTCGTCATCATCGCCGAGGACGTGGACGGGGAGGCACTCGCGACGCTCGTTGTCAACCGCCTCAAGGGCATCTTCAAGTCGGTCGCCGTCAAGGCTCCCGGCTTCGGAGACCGCCGCAAGGCGATGCTCGCCGACATGGCGATCCTCACGGGCGGCCAGGTGATCTCCGAGGAGGTCGGTCTCAAGCTCGAGAACGCGACGCTCGACATGCTCGGCCGTGCGCGCAAGGTCGTCATCACCAAGGACGAGACCACGATCGTTGAGGGTGTCGGCGAGGCCGAGGCGATCGCCGGCCGCGTGCGCCAGATCCGCCAGGAGATCGACAACACCGACAGCGACTACGACCGTGAGAAGCTCCAGGAGCGCCTCGCGAAGCTCGCCGGTGGCGTCGCCGTCATCAAGGCGGGTGCCGCGACCGAGGTCGAGCTCAAGGAGCGCAAGCACCGCATCGAGGACGCCGTTCGCAACGCGAAGGCTGCCGTCGAGGAGGGCATCGTCGCCGGTGGTGGCGTTGCGCTCATCCAGGCAGCGAAGAACGCGTTCGACGAGCTCGAGCTCACGGGCGACGAGGTCACGGGCGCGAACATCGTCCGCGTGGCAGTCGACGCTCCGCTCAAGCAGATCGCGCTGAACGCCGGTCTCGAGCCGGGCGTGGTTGCCGAGAAGGTGCGCAACCTGCCCGTCGGTCACGGCCTCAACGCCGCAACGGGCGAGTACGTCGACATGCTCGCCGCTGGCATCTCGGACCCGGTGAAGGTGACGCGCTCGGCGCTCGCCAACGCCGCATCGATCGCCGGCCTCTTCCTCACCACCGAGGCCGTCATCGCTGAGAAGCCCGAGAAGCAGTCGGCGATGCCGGCAGACCCCACGGGTGGCATGGACTTCTGAGTCGGCAGGCCGCAAGTCCGCGGAGCGGACTTGCGGCCGGACGACTCAGGGTCGAGGAGCGTACGGCCCATCGGGCCGTACGCGTCACGAGACCGAGGAGTTCACCAAGACGAAGGGCCCCAGCAGCAATGCTGGGGCCCTTCGCTGTGCCTTGGTCTCGTGACGCGAGCGGCCTCCGGCCGCGCGCTCCTCGACCAGCGGGGAGCCGCCGTGCGTGGTCTCGATACGCCGCCTGCGGCGGCTACTCGACCAGCGGGCGGCGGGCCTACGCCGCGAACATGCGCAGGTTGCCCTGCTCGACCTCGTCGTACTGGCGGCCCGCGTGCGCGAGCGCCTCGTTGATGCCCGCGAGCGACTCCTCGACCCGCAGCTGGGTGGCGCGCCAGTCCTGCACGACGCCCTGGAAGGCGATGGAGGCCTGCCCGCTCCACGAGTCCTGCAGCGCCTGCAGCTGGCTGTGCATGGCCGTGACCTCTGACTGCAGCCGGCCGGCGGTGCCTCGCACCGCGATGTGGGCGCCGTGGATGGCCTCGGCGTCGACGACGTACTTGCTCATGATCCCCTCACTCCTGCGCGGCGCATCCGCGCTCGAAGCCAGAAGGTAGGGGAGTCGCGCGCTCAGCTGCGGCTGCGAGCGCGCGCCTGTGGATCGCTGCCGGTCGTGGTCATGAACGACTCGGGTCGCAACCGCTCGCTGAGCGCCATGACGGCCGCCTCGTCGGCGAGCGGGATGGCGAAGCGGAACGTCGCGCCGCCGCCGGGCGTGTCGACGACATCGAGCCTGCCGGAGTGGGCGCGCACGACGCCGCGGACGATCGCGAGCCCCAGTCCCGTGCCGCCGGTGTCGCGAGCGCGCGAGGTATCCGCGCGGAAGAAGCGCTGGAAGACCTGCTCGCGCAGCTCCACGGGAATGCCGTCGCCGTGATCGACCACCAGCACGACGGCCTCGTGCCGGCGGGTCGAGACGCCGATGCCGAGCTCGATGGGGGTGCCCTCCGGCGTGTAGCGCGTGGCATTGCCGATCAGGTTCGAGAGCAGCTGTCGCAGCGCGTGGTCGTCGCCCAGCACCACCGCCGGCGGTGTGAGCGGCGGCGGCGTGAACACGGCCGACGACGGCGCCGGATCCTCCGCGCCGTCGGGGGGACCCAGCGCATCCGCATCGATCGCCACGACCGTCACCCGGCGGTCGGGCGTGCCCACGCGCGTGTCGCTCGCGGCGTCGTTGACGATCGGCACGAGGTCGAGCGGCTGCAGGTCGAGCGGTCGGCGCTCGTCGAGGCGCGCGAGCTGCAGCAGATCCTCGACCAGCCGCGCCATGCGCTTCGCCTCGCCTTCGATGCGCTCCATCGCGTTCTTGACATCGGCCGGGTCGGAGATCGCGCCCATCCGGTAGAGCTCCGCATAGCCGCGCACCGCGACCAGCGGCGTGCGCAGCTCATGGCTGGCGTCGCCGACGAACTGTCGCATCTGCGACACGGAGGCGTCGCGCTGCTCGATCGCAGCCTCGATGCGGTCGAGCATGGTGTTGAGCGAGAGCTGCAGCGAGCCGACCTCGGTGCGCGGATGCTCGCCCGTCAGTCGGGTGTCGTAGTCGCCGTCGGCGAAGCGCTGGGCCTCTGCGGCGGTCTTGCGCAGCCCCCGCAGGGTCGAGACCGCGAGGATGCGCGTAAGGGCAGCGCCGAGCACCACGGCGAGCATCGAGAAGCCCGCGAAGACGAGCGTGAAGGTGGTCGTGGTCGACTCGCTCGAGCTCATGTCGACGGCGACGATCGAGACCAGCAGCTCGCCAGTGCTCGAGACCGTGCTGGGCGCGACGAGCGTGCGCCAGCGCGTCTGCTCGTCGATCGAGACGAGCGTGAACGCGCCGTCCTGCTCGGCGACCGTGCCGAGCGTCACGCCCGAGACGTCGGGGTTCGTGGGACCGGGCAGCTTGTTGTCGCACAGCACCTGGCCCGCGGCATCGGCGACGCCCAGGTAATAGGTGTTGGGCATGCGCTGCGCGAGATCGCACTGCTCAGGGGAGTCCGAGCGCGTGATCTCCTGGCTCGTGAACGCCCGCATCGCCTGGTCGAGCTCGCGGTCGGCCTCCGCCTGCTGCGCGTCGCGGATGATCGACAGCGTGCCGATGCCGGCGAGCGCGAGCCCGAACGTCATCACGATGACGATCAGCGAGGTGATCCGCCCGGCCAGCGACATGCGGCCGAGCAGACGTGTCAGCGACGCACGCACCTACGCCTTCGGCGACTTCAGCATGTAGCCGAATCCGCGCTTGGTCACGATCATGGGCTCGCTGACCCGGTCGTCGATCTTGCGGCGCAGGTAGGAGATGTAGGACTCCACGATGCCGACGTCGCCGTTGAAGTCGTACTCCCAGACGTGGTCGAGGATCTGCGCCTTCGACAGCACGCGGTTGGCATTGAGCATCAGGTAGCGCAGCAGCTTGAACTCGGTGGGGGAGAGCTCGATCTCCTCGCCGGCGACGGAGACCTCGTGGGTGTCTTGGTTCATCGCCAGCTCGCCGACGTGGATGGTGGCGTCGTCGGTCTCTGCCATCGTGCGGCGCAGGATCGCCTTGATGCGGGCGATGATCTCGTCGAGCGAGAAGGGCTTCGTGACGTAGTCGTCGCCGCCGACGGTGAGGCCGGTGATCTTGTCCTCGGTGTCGTCCTTCGCCGTGAGGAACAGGATGGGGGAGGTGAATCCGGATGCGCGCAGGCGCTTGGTCACGCCGAAGCCGTTGATGTCGGGGAGCATGACGTCGAGGAGGATGAGGTCGGGCTCGTCCTCGAGGACGGCGGAGATCGCGGCGGCTCCGGCGGCGACAGCGCGCACGTCGAAGCCGGCGAAGCGGAGGCTGGTGGACAGCAGGTCGCGGATGTGCGGCTCGTCGTCGACGACGAGGATCTTGGCGCTGGGCTCGGTCATGTGTTCAGTCTCTGATCGTTCGCTGAACGGTTCCTGAGAGTCCCCGCTGAGCCGGTTCAGGCGTTTGCATGATCGACGACGCCGATCTCGTGCTCATCGAGGATCGTGTACGCGTAGCCCTGCTCCGCGAGGAAGCGCTGCCGCCCGAGCGCGAACTCCTGGTCGACGGTGTCGCGCGCCACGATCGTGTAGAAGCTCGCGGTGCGGCCGCCCTTGGGTCGCAGCAGGCGACCGAGGCGCTGGGCCTCCTCCTGCCGTGATCCGAACGAGCCCGACACCTGCACCGCCAGGGACGCATCCGGGAGGTCGACCGAGAAGTTCGCCACCTTCGAGACGACCAGCACGCGCTCCTTGCCGTCGCGGAAGGCCTGGAAGAGCACCTCGCGCTCGGAGACCGGCGTCTCGCCGTTGATGAGCGGGGCGTCGAGCGCAGCGGAGAGCTCGTCGAGCTGGTCGAGGTACTGCCCGATCACGAGCGTCGGCTCCTCGGGGTGCTGCGCGAGCACGCGCTTGACGGTGTCGATCTTGCGCGGGCTCGATGCGGCGATGCGGTAGCGATCGCGGTCGCTCGAGGCGGCGTACTCGAGCCGCTCGTCCTCGTCGAGATCGATGCGCACCTCGAAGCATTCGGCGGGCGCGATGAAGCCCTGCTCCTCGATCTCCTTCCAGGGAGCATCGAAGCGCTTGGGGCCGATGAGGCTGAAGACATCCGACTCGCGGCCGTCCTCGCGCACGAGCGTCGCGGTGAGGCCGAGGCGCCTGCGTGCCTGCAGGTCGGCGGAGAGCTTGAACACCGGTGCGGGCAGCAGGTGCACCTCGTCGTAGACGATGAGGCCCCAGTCGAGCGCGTCGAGCACGCCGAGGTGCGCGTACTCGCCGCCGCGCTTGACCGTGAGGATCTGGTAGGTCGCGATCGTGACCGGCTTGATCTCCTTGGACTGGCCGGAGTACTCGCCGATCTGATCCTCGGTGAGGCTCGTGCGGGCCAGCAGCTCTGAGCGCCACTGCCGTGCGGAGACGGTGTTCGTGACCAGGATGAGCGTGGTGGTGTCGGTGGCGGCCATGGCCGCGGCGCCGACGATCGTCTTGCCTGCGCCGCAGGGGAGGACGACGACACCCGAGCCGGCGTCGGAGAAGTGCGTGACCGCATCCGACTGGTAGGGCCGCATGTGCCAGCCGTCCTCGACCAGGTCGATCTCCAGCGGGGTGCCCGGGGTGTAGCCGGCGAGATCCTCGGCCGGCCAGCCGAGCTTCACGAGCTCCTGCTTGAGCTCGCCGCGCGCCCAGTCGACCACGCGGATGCCGCCGTCGACGGGCCCGCCGAGCAGCGGCTGGATCTTCTTCGAGCGCCGCACCTCCTCGAGCACGGGACGGTCGTCGCTGCGCAGCAGCAGGCCCTCGTCGTCGCGCTCGATCACGAGGCGGCCGTAGCGGCCGATGGTCTCGCGGATGTCGAGCGCCACTCCTGGCGGGACCGGGAACTTGGCGTGCGTCTCGAGCGTGCCGACGATCTCGTCGGCCGTGTGGCCGGCGGCGCGTGCGTTCCAGAGGCCGAGGCGCGTGACGCGATAGGTGTGGATGTGCTCCGGCGCTCGCTCGAGCTCTGCGAAGACCTGGAGGGCCTGTCTGGCTGCGGTCGCATCGGGGTGCGCGACCTCGAGCAGCACAGTCCTGTCGGACTGCACGATGAGCGGGCCTGGGAGTGACATAGCGTTCGAGTCTACTCGCCCTGCCGAGCAGACGGGCGGCGGTCGACTAGGTCGCGACGCCCAGGCCCGCGACCTTCGTGATGGCACTCAGCGGCAGCGTGCGCTCCACGTCGCGGTTCGCGTCGCGGGCGCGCAGGCGGCCGTTCGCGACCGCGAGCGGCACGAGCTCGATGTCGACCGGGTCGGTCGCCGTGGTGACGGTGAGGCGCACGGGCATGCGCTCGCGGATGGCGCCCTGCAGCTGCCGCTCGAGCCAGGCGCGCTCGTGCTCGCCGACCTCGAAGCCCGCGTCGCGCAGCCGGTCGACGAGCCGGTGGCGCTCGTGGACGGGGCGGGGCGCGCGATCCGGGGTGCGGCGCACGAGCTCGCCATGCTCGTCCTCGAGCACCGCGGGGTAGCGCTCCTCGATCAGCGCCTCGAGGGCCTCCTCGGCGCTGGTGCGGAAGGTGACGCGGTGCGGGTCGGTCTGCAGCGGGCCGGTGCCGACGAGCGCGCGGTCGACGGCGATGGTGCGGATGAGCTGCTCGTCGGCGCTGCGCGCCTGCGAGCGGGCGCCGCCTTCGGCCACCGGGTCGACGGCGCGCACGCGCAGCGAGCCGAACTTCGCAGCGGTGTCGCGCACGAGATAGGCGACCGGCTGCGGCAGACCGGTGAGCGAGACCTCCCTGAGGAAGGCCAGCACCTCATCCGCCTGCACGCCGTCCGCCAGGCCGGCGGCGACCGACTGCGCCGTGATGCGCCAGTGCGAGGCGATGCCTGCGCGCTCGATGCGGGCGATGCGACGCAGCCGCGACTCGACGTCGGCCTCGAGCGGGCCGGGCGCGACCGCAGAGAGGTCGGGCTGGAGATAGACGGATGCGGTGGCGGGCGGCACGTGGGCGGCAAGCGCCGCGCGCGCCGCGTCCGGTCGCTCGCGCAGGTCGACGGCGAGCGTCGTGGCGGTGGCGCGGTCGGCGAGGCCGAGGCGCTCCGCCTGGCGGTGCTGGCGCTCGCGCACCGCGAGCACCGCGGCGTCGGCGAGCGGGAACTGCGCGCGGGGCTCACCCGCCACGGCGGCCGCGTCGGGGGTGGCGTCGAGCCAGGCGGTGGCGATCGTCAGCCATCGATCGGGCACGGAGGATGCGAGCCAGGCGTCGGCGTCGACCGTGGCGCGCAGGCGGCCGTCACGGCGGGCGATGAGGCCGGCGAGCACCGCGGGCTCGAGCCGCTCCTCGAGCTGGGCGGGGTCGCCGTCGACCGCGGCGGCGAGCTCGCGCCCGGTGGCGGCCGGCAGCTGCGAGCGGCTGCGGAGCACGATCGGCGTGTCGGCGACCCGGTGCACGAGCTCTGAGACCTTGATGGTCTCGTCGATCGCTGACTGCGGCGCGGTGGCGCTCTCGATCGGCACCAGCGCGGCGGCGGCGGGAACGGCAGCAGCCGCAGCGAGCGCACGCACCGCGGGCAGTGCCGCGCCGTCGATGCCGAGCAGCAGGCCGTCGAGCCTGGGCGTGGAGGTGCCCTCGCCGAGCGCGACCAGCTCGGCGGCCGACCGCCACCGGAGTGCCTGCGCGATGGACGCATCCGTCACCAGGTGCTCGGCCAGATCGAACGTGGAGCCGAGCTGGGTGGGCGCCTGCCGCTCGACCACGAGCAGGTCGAGCGCGTCGTCCGACATGGCCTGGATGCGGGCGGCGAGCGCGACGACGTCCATCAGTTCCTGCGCGCCTTGCCGCGAGCGCCCATGATGACGAGCACCACGACGCAGACGATCATGATGGGCAGCGCCACCAGCGGCAGCCAGTAGGCGTACTGCCAGGCGATGCCGGCGAAGAAGGCGTTGCCGTCACGGAAGGCGACGTGCGCGAGCGTGGCGGCGAAGCCGACGACGGCGATGCCGCCGAAGACCACGACCAGCATCGCGAGGATGCGCTCGACGGCGTCGCGGCCCGAGCTGCGCTCGGGAGTGGTCGTGGACGGGCGCTTTCTGGGGCGCTGCGTCGGGTTGCTGCTCGCCTTCGGCATCCGGCCAGGATATCGCGGCTCGGGGGCTCGCCGGACCCCACTACCCTGGTGCGAGCGGCAGGTCGCCGCACACGATCTGCAGCAGGAGGGTGCCATGCCGACGGGCAGGGTGAAGTTCTTCGACGAGGCCAAGGGCTTCGGCTTCATCGCCGGAGACGACGGCGGCGAGGTCTTCCTGCACGCCTCCGCGGTGCCGGAGGGTGTGCTCATCAAGCCGGGTGCGAAGGTCGACTACGGCGTCGCCGAGGGTCGTCGCGGCCCGCAGGCGCTGTCGGTGCGCATCGTCGGTCCGACCGCGGTCAAGGCCGCGCGACGCGACACGGAGGACATGGCGATCATCGTCGAGGACCTCGTGCGCCTGCTCGACACCATCGGCAACGACCTGCGCCGTGGTCGCTACCCGAGCGCCTCGCACGGCTCGACGGTCGCCCAGATGCTGCGGAAGGTCGCCGATGACCTCGACGCCTGAGTTCCACCACGACGTGCCATCGCCCGAGTCGGGCGATGCTGCGCAGCCGGAGTCGGCGGAGACCGACTCCCTGGAGGAGCAGCCGGTCGAGGCCGACCAGTCGCACGCCTCGCAGCCGCACGCCCCGCAGCCCGCGCCCGAGCCGACGACGCCGTCGCCGCAGGAGCTCGCGCTCGCGCTCGCGGCGCTCGACGAGATCGCGCCGACCGGCGCGGTCGGCGAGGTCCAGGGCGCGCTCGCGGAGGGCGGTGCCCACGGGCAGGCGCAGGTCGTGGCGATCCGCCATGCCTCGCAGCTCGCCGGCTACCCCGACTGGTCGTGGACGGTGCTGCTCTCGCGCGGCCTCGAAGGCGGCCCGACCGTGCTCGAGGTGGCGCTGCTGCCGGGCGACACCTCGCTGCTGTCGCCCGCGTGGGTGCCGTGGTCCGAGCGGCTCGCTGACTACCTCGCTGCCAAGGACGCTGGCGCCGAGGACGAGCTCGACGACGAGGACGAGCTGGAGTCCGACCTCGAGGCTGACCTCGAGGACGACTTCGACGACGACTTCGACGTCGACGAGGCGGTCGGCAGCGACGATGGCGACCGCGACGATGACGACGACGATGACGACGACTGGGGCGACGCATCCGACGCCGAGTCCGACTCGGAGCCGGACGACATCCGCCGCTGAGCCGGCATCGCGGGCGGCGGCTCGCCGCCCGCGGCGCCGTCAGCGCCGGTCGAGCAGGAAGTCGAGGCAGCGCGTCAGCTGCACGACGTCGCTCGGCTCGATCGCCGCGAAGGTCGCGACCCGCAGCTGATTGCGGCCCAGCTTGCGGTAGGGCTCCGTGTCGACCACGCCGTTCGCACGCAGCGCCTTGGCCAGTGCCGCCGCGTCGACCGACTCGTCGAAGTCGATCGTCACCACCACGTTCGAGCGGTGCGCGGGGTCGGTCACGAACGGCGTCGCCTCCGCTCGGCCCGCTGCCCAGCTGTAGAGGGTCGAGGAGCTCTCGGCGGTGCGCGCGGCCATGGCGTCGAGGCCGCCTCCGGCGAGCATCCACTGGATCTGCTCGTCGAGCAGCAGCAGGGTCGTCAGCGCGGGCGTGTTGAGTGTCTGGTCGAGGCGCGAGTTCGTCACGGCCTGCTGCAGCGACAGGAACTCGGGGATGTACCGGCCGGAGCCGGCGATGCGCTCGATGCGCTCGATCGCTGCGGGGGAGGCGAGCGCGAGCCACAGGCCGCCGTCGGCGGCGAAGTTCTTCTGCGGCGCGAAGTAGTAGAGGTCGCTCTCGGCGATGTCAACGGCCAGACCGCCTGCCGCACTCGTCGCGTCGACGACCGTCAGCGCATCCGCCTGCCCTCGCACGACCGGATGGAAGACGCCTGTCGAGGTCTCGTTGTGCGGGTAGGCGACGACGTCGACGCCCTCGACCGGCTCGAGCATCGGGCGCGAGCCGGGTGCCGCATCGGCGATGCTGGGCGCCTCGAGCCAGGGAGCCGCGGCCGCCTTGCCGAACTTGGCGCCGAACTCGCCGAACGTCAGGTGGTGCGAGCGGCGCTCGATCAGGCCGAACGCGGCGGCATCCCAGAACGCTGTGGAGCCGCCGTTGCCGAGCAGCACCTCGTAGCCCTCCGGCAGCGAGAAGAGCTCGGCGAGCCCCTCGCGCACGGAGCGCACGAGCGACTTGACGGGAGCCTGGCGGTGGCTCGTGCCGAGCAGGCCCAGGCTCGACTGCAGGCGCGCGACCTGCTCGGGGCGCACCTTGGAGGGGCCGCACCCGAAGCGCCCGTCGGCGGGCAGGAGGTCGGCGGGGATGATGATGTCGCTCACAGGACGATTCTACGAGCGCGGGCCAATATGGTGGTGGCATACCGGGCTGACCGGCCGGATGCCCCGCACGGGGATGCAGACGCGGCCTGTTGGCCTGGGCGTGCGGACACGGCACGCAGACATCGGCGCGCGGAGAGAGTGAGGGGGGTGCGGATGACAGATCTCGTCGATACGACCGAGATGTACCTCCGCACGATCCTCGATCTCGAGGAGGAGGGCATCACTCCGCTGCGCGCCCGCATCTCTGATCGCCTCGGCCACTCCGGCCCGACCGTCTCGCAGACCGTCGCCCGCATGGAGCGCGATGGCCTCGTCGTCGTCGCGCCGGACCGGCACCTCGAGCTCACGGAGGACGGCCGCGCGCTCGCGATCCGCGTGCTGCGCAAGCACCGGCTGGCCGAGCGGCTGCTCGCAGACGTCATCGGGCTCGACTGGAGCCTGGTGCATGACGAGGCCTGCCGCTGGGAGCACGTCATGAGCGAGCAGGTCGAGCGCAGGCTGCTGACGCTGCTGGGCAATCCGAGCGAGTCGCCATACGGCACGCCCATCCCGGGGCTCGCCGAGCTGGGGCTGCCGCCAGCAGCCTCCTTTCTCGACGGCGTGGTGCGGGCGACGGATGCGCGCGGCGTGCGGATCGTGCGGCGGCTGGGGGAGCCCATCCAGTTCGACATCGAGGGTCTGGCTGAGCTGCAGGCCGCGGGCGTCGTGCCCGGCGCGACGGTCGAGGTCGCGACGGCCGGAGACCGCATCCGACTCACCGCCTCAGGCGGCGCGGCGATCGACCTGCCGGTCGAGCTCGCGCAGCACATCTATCTCGAGGCCTGACCGCCGCAGGCGGGGCCGCGCGTCCAGGGTTCGCCCAGGCGTCGTGCAGGCTCGCCGATACCCTGTGCGTCGATTGTGACGAATTGGTAACGGTCGGGTAGTGTCGCCGGGTCAGCCCTGCACATCGCGGTGTGGGGGCCTGAAGGAAATTCCTGGGGGAACACCGACTTGAAGAAGCACACCACGGCCGTGGCCGTCTCGCACAGCCATGCTCGACCCGCTTCCGGATCGCTGCGTCGCGGCGCGAAGAGCATCGGCGTCGTCAGCATCGCCGCTGCGCTGATCGGCGCGCTCTCGCTGCCGGCCGCTGCGTTCTCGCAGCAGGGCCCGCAGTTCTCGCAGGAGGAGCTCCAGAGCGTCATCGCCGAGAACTCGCAGACCGTGAGCGTCGCGAGCGACGCACGCATCGAGACGATCGCGCGCGACGGCATCTCCGGCACCACGGCTGAGGAGCTCGAGGAGCTCCGCGCGGCAGCACGCGAGGCGGAGGAAGCCCGTGAGGCCGAGCTCGCCGAGGCGCGCGAGGCTGCGACGGCGAACGCCGACGGCTCGGCTTCGACCTCCGCTGGTTCGTCCCAGGGCAGCGCTGCGGCGACGACCGCGGTGAGCATCCCCGCCAACAGCGGCATCGTCGGCATCGCGCAGTCGCAGCTCGGCGCCCCGTACGTCTGGGGCGGCTCGAGCCCGTCGACCGGCTTCGACTGCTCTGGCTTCACCGCCTGGGTCTACGGCCAAGCCGGCCACTACCTTCCGCACTCCTCCGGCGCGCAGGGCGGCTACGGCACGGGCGTGCCGGCGTCGCAGGTCGCTGCCGGTGACCTGCTCGTGTGGAGCGGCCACGTCGCCGTCTACGCCGGCAACGGTCAGATCATCCACGCCGCAACCAGCGGCAAGCCCGTCAAGTACTCGAACTACGCGGCGATGGTCGCCGCGTTCGGCACGCCCGAGGTTCGCCGGTTCGGCTGAACCTGCGTGCCAGGTGACAAACTGATAACGATTTGGTAACGTAGGCCGACGTGCCGCCTGGCGACACATTCCTGCAACACAAGTTTTGGAGCATCTACCTGTGACGACTTCTACCGAGATGACCGGCATCGAGCCCGGCTCGAAGCGCTTCAACCGTGCTTCCGTCGTGCGCGGCGCCCGTCGAGTCGGCGTGATCGCTGTCGCGGCCGCCCTCGCGACTCCCCTCGCCCTCCCGGCCTTCGCATCCAACTCGGACGCAGGCTCGCAGGAGTCGCTGTCGGCGCTGGTCGCCCGCGACGCCCAGCAGGTGTCCGGCGTGGTGACCGCTGGTGATAGCGGCCTGAGCGCGGCTCGACTCGAGGTCCAGGCAACGACGCCTGCCGAGCTCGAGCAGATCGTCGCAGAGCTTGAGGCGGCTGCCGCTGAGGAGCAGGCTGCACAGGAGGCAGCGGCAGAGGCCGCTGCGGCGACGTCGAGCTCCAGTAGCAGCAGCAGCTCCAGCAGCAGCTCGAACTCGAGCTCGTCGTCCGCATCGTCGTCCAGCGCGGCCCCGGCCGGCGCATCCGGCGGCACCGTCGCGAACGCTGCGCTCGCGCAGGTCGGCGTCGCACAGGACTGCACCGCGCTCGTGCGTCGTGCGATCGCCGCGGTCGGCCTGTCCTACACGGGCATGGGCAACCTCGGCAGCCTCGGCCCGGTCGTCTCGCAGTCGCAGGCCTCGCCCGGCGACATCATCTACTACGCCGACGGCGGAGTCGGTCGCGCGCACATCGCGATCTACATCGGTGGCGGCCGTGCGGTGCACGGCGGCTGGAGCGGCTTCAACACGGTCGTCGCTGGCGTGAACATCGGCGGCTCTGCCCCGGTCTTCTACGACATCACGTGATCTGAACCACGAACGAAGCGCCCGTCCTCATCGCGAGGGCGGGCGCTTCGTTCGTGTGGCCGGCGGGTAGACTCGTCGGGCCCGGCCTCTGTAGCTCAATGGAAGAGCATCTCCGTCCTAAGGAGCTGGTTGGGGGTTCGAATCCCTCCAGGGGCACCATGCGATGCACGTCGACGTGCAGCGATACGAGACACAGGGAGCCGGAATGAGCCTGGAGAAGCGCGTGCAGCAGCGGCGCACGATGAGCGAGAAGCAGCAGCGGCGATCCGATCGCGCGCGCCGCTTCCCGCTGCTCGGCTGGGCATCCGTGCTGGGCGGGATCGGCCTCGTGTTCCTGGTCCGCAACCTGCTGTCTGTTCGGGCGACGCTCGAGGAGTACCCGAGCGCTTCGTTCTGGAACGTGTTCTTCTCGACGAGCGGTGCCACCCAGGGTGACTCGATCATGTTCGGCGTGCTCGTGTGGGGTCCGGTGATCGCGGTCGCGGCCGCCATCGTGCTCCTCGTGCTGCACCTCGTGATCGGCGCCCGGCTGCGCGACTCGGCGGAGCAGCAGATCCGGGAGGAGCTCGCCGCGCTCCACGGTGCATCCGCACCCGCACAGGTGTGGCAGGCCCCGGCGGCAGCGCAGCAGCCGTGGCAGCAGGCTCCGCAGGCAGCGCAGGCGCCGGCGGCACAGCAGGCGCCGGCGGCAGCGCAGCAGGTGCCGCCGCAGCACCAGGGCCAGCAGCTCCCCGGGCAGCCGCAGCAGCGACCCGAGGGCGCCGGACCGGTGCCTGACGCGCGCTGAGCGCACGACCGCTCGCGCGACGTATGCTCGCGCTATGTCGTTCCAGGCGTACCTCGACGCGATCGAGGACAACACCGGTCTCACGCCCCGCCAGCTCGTCGAGCAGGCCAAGGAGCGCGGCTTCGATGATGAGCAGGTCAAGGCCGGCGAGATCCTCGCGTGGCTGCAGGCCGACCACGGCCTCGGGCGCGGGCACGGCATGGCGCTCGTGCACGTGATCAAGAAGGGCCCGCAGATCGACGCCAAGCACGTCGGCTCGACCGGCACGCACCGCGACGAGAGCGACACCCTGTGGCTCGACGGCAAGGCGACGAAGCCGGCCTGAGGCGAGCGGTCAGCAAGTGGCAGTTTCTGCCACTCCCGCGTAGTCTGGGGCGATGGACGCGGATCGCGGCATCAGCTCCCTCGAAGCCTCGCGCTTGCGGGCATCGGAGGGTGCCTGCGAGCTGTTCATCGCGCGCGACACGACCGATCTGACGGTCGCCGAGATCACGGGCCACATCGGTGTGCCGGCCCGCAGCTTCCATCGCTACTTCCCGAGCAAGGCCGAGTGCGTGGCGCCGCTGTTCGACTGGACGACCCGACGGTTCGACCAGTCCGTCGTGGACGCTCCCGCGGATCTGCCGGTGCCTGAGGTCCTCCGCGGAGCCTTCCGCGCCGGCCTCGGCGGCGAGGTCGCCCCTCGCACGCGCGCGCTGTTCCCGCTCGTGTTCGCCGACGACGCGATGTGGTCGGTCTTCCTCCGCAAGGTGCACGACGGTGAGCGCGCGCTCGGCCCGGCGCTCGCGCCCAGGCTGGGAATCGATCCGGCGAGCATTCCGGCGCGTGCGGCCGCGGCCGCCGTGGCGAGCGCGACGAGGATCGCGCTCGAGACGATGGTGATCGAGCGCACCGAGCCGGAAGAGACCTACATGGCACTCATCGACGCATTCGCGTCGGGCGCCATCCGTCGAATGTGACGGGCGTTCCTCCGCGCTCGGCCTGCGGGGGATACGACGAGAACCTGGCCGTGAGTGAGAGGAATCGAAGATGACAGGACTGCTCGAGGGCAAGGTCGCCATCGTCACGGGAGGCACAAGCGGCATCGGTCTTGCGACCGTAGAGCGCTTCGTCGCCGAGGGTGCGAAGGTCGCGATCGCGGACATCCAGGACCAGCTCGGCGCGTCGATCGTCGAGCGGCTGGGCGAGGGCACGCTCTACGTCCACACCGATGTCACCGACGAGGCCGCGATCGAAGCGCTCGTGGCCGCGACGGTCGAGCGCTTCGGCGCGCTCGACGTGATGGTCAACAACGCCGGCGCACAGGGCGACCCGTCCTCGATCCTCGAGCTCGGCTCCGAGGGCTTCGACAAGACGCTCGCGCTGCTGACCCGCTCGGTGGTCCTCGGTCACAAGTACGCCGCGCGCCAGTTCCAGGCGCAGGGCACGGGCGGCTCGATCGTCTCGACCGCCTCGGCGGCAGCCATCCAGGGCGGCTGGTCGGCGGCGAGCTACACCATCGCGAAGCACGCGGTCGTCGGCGTCGTCCGCCAGGCTGTCGCAGAGCTCGCGCCCCTGGGCATCCGCTCGAACGCCATCGCGCCGGGCATCATCATGACGCCGATCATGGCGCGCACCTTCGGGGTGCCCGTCGAGGACGCCGTGCCCTTCGCCGACTTCCTCGCGGAGCGTCTCGGCAAGACGCAGCCGATCGGCCGCACCGGCACCGCCGACGACATCGCCAAGGTCGCCACGTTCCTGGCCAGCGACCTCGCCGGATACGTCACGGGCGTCACGATCCCCGTCGACGGCGGCGCGACCGCGGTGACGCAGGGCACGTTCGCGACCGACGTCGTGGCCGCGGCAGCCGAATACAACGAGCGCTGACGGCGGCGGCGGGGGCGACCCGGCGTCGCTCCCGCCTCCGGCCGATGGGGGCATGATGGCACCATGCGACGCGCCTGGCTCTGGTTCATCAAGCACACGCTCAACAAGGCGACCAGCAAGGCGGCCCGCACGCCCGGCGGCCCGTTCACGCTCGTGCGCCACGTCGGCCGGAAGTCAGGCACGACGTTCGAGACGCCGATCATCGTCGCTCCGGTGGCCGAGGGGTTCATCTGCGAGCTCACATACGGCGAGGACGTCAACTGGTATCGCAACATCGTCGCCGCGGGCGGCTGCGAGCTCGTGGTCGACGGCGTCGAGCACACGGTGATCGCAGTCGAGCCGTACCCGACCGATGCGGGCAGGCGTGCCTTCCCGAAGCCGGCGCAGCTCGTGCTGCGGCTGCTGCGCCGCCACGAGTTCCGGCTGCTGCGCACCACCCGAGCGGCCGCTCCGCGCTGAGGCGCCCGACCGAGCCGCCGCCCGCCGGTACCATCGTGGGCGGTGCAGTCGCACCGCATCCGACCCCCCCGCCACGATCCCGAGAGCGAGCACATGAGCGCCACCGCCGCACCCGAGCCGAAGCCAGCGAAGGCGACCGACGGGGCCGCCTGGGATGCGCGGGTGCTCGAGGGGCAGTCGCGAGCGCACTACATGCAGTCGGATGCGTGGGCGCGCACCCGTGAGGCAAGCCCCTGGAGGGCGCTGCGTGACGTCGTGACCGTGCCGACCACCGGCTCGGGGGAGCGCGAGCTGCCGATCCAGCTGTTCGAGCGCACGGCGCCGCTCGCTGGGCGCATCCTGTTCCTGCCGCGCGTCTCCGGCATCGACGCCGCGGCGATCGACGCCATCACCGCGCGCGCCAAGGCCTACCCGAAGCGCTGGTTCGGCCTGAAGATGGAGACCTTCGAGACCGAGGACCCGGCGCTCATCGCGGCGTTCGAGCGCAACGGCTGGGTGCCAGCGGCCTCGAGCCAGTACCAGCACGCGGTCGCCGTCGACCTGACGGGCACGATCGACGAGGTCGCTGCGCGCTTCAAGAAGCGCGCGCGCAACTCCTACCGGGCCGCCGAGAACAAGTTCGGCGTCACCGTGCACAAGACTGAGATGACGCCCGAGAACGAGGCGGAGATGCACCGCCTCATCGGCGAGACGAAGGTGCGCTCGGGCGGCTACTTCCGGCACCCGGAGTACTTCCAGCGCATCTGGGATGTCTACAAGACGGTCGGCCAGGGACACTTCTACGTCGCGGAGTTCGAGGGCGAGGTGCAGTCGATGGCCTTCGTCATGCGCTTCGGCGACACCGCCTGGTACAAGGATGCCGGCAGCATCCGCGAGAACGCGAAGATCTTCGCGCCGTACCTCATGCAGTGGAAGATCATGCAGGACCTCCACGAGCAGGGCGTCACGCTCTATGAGCTCGCGAACATCCCCGACCCCGCCGAGTGGGAGACCAGCGACATCCGCGGGCTCTACACCTTCAAGACCGCGTGGGCGCAGGAGCCGGTCAAGTACATGCCGACCTACGAGCTGCCGCTGAACGGCCGCTTCGCGCTCTGGCACAAGGCAGGCCGCTGGCTGCGCGCCGTCTACACGCGCCGCACGGGCGACGCCTGGTTCTGAGCCTCTCACGCGAGAACCGGTACCGAATGGTCGCATCTGCCTGATGAGGCTGACCAGGTGGTACCGGTGTGTCGAACGCGCGGGGACGAGCCGCGAGCCGCATGATTCTGCGGGTTCCCGCAGTGTCACCCAGGCGTGCCGCCCGACCTTGACTATCCTCGCGGTGTGCGTGATGACGAGACCGAGAACCAGGGCGACGGCTCCGTCGACGGCTCGCCGCTCGACTCGGCCGAGTTCGTCGACGAGCAGGATGCCGAGCAGCAGCCGACCGGCGACGCGAGCGCGGACGACGCCATCGCGCCCGGCCCCGACCGTTCGCTGACGAGCCCTTCGGTGCCTGCGCCCGAGGCCATGCCCGCCAAGCGCGAGGGCGAGTGGGAGGCGTGGGCGGATGCGCTGCGGCGCGTCGGCGGCCGCAGCCCGCTCACCGACTTCATCGACACGACCGCGACCCGCATCGAGCTCTCCACCACCCATCCGGGCGGCCTGGCACAGTTCATCACCGGTCGCCCGACGGCGCTCTCGAGCCTCATCCGCGACGACCTCGCACTGCGCGCCGCGCGCTCGGCCGCCGCGTCGATCGCCTCGAAGGGCATCGAGCTCGCCGCCGCACGCTCGATCGACGCCGTGCACCTCGGCATCGGCATGGCGCGCTTCCCGCACGGTGACGGCGAGGTCTACGGGCCGGTGCTGCTGCGCCCGCTCGTGGTGCGCCGGCGGGGCCGCGACTTCGAGCTGCAGCTGCTCGGCCGCCCCTTCGTGAACCCGCGGCTGGCGAGCATCCTGCGCGGCAACCACGGTGTGCGCGTCGACGAGCGCCAGCTCGTGCAGCTCGGCTCCGGCGAGGGCACCTTCACGCCCAACGCCGTGCTCGACGCGCTGCGACAGGCCGCGGCGCACGTGCCCGGCTTCTCGGTCGAGGCGCGGCTGCTCGCCTCCACCTTCGCCGACGTGGGCGAGCCCATGGCCGCCGACCTGCAGCAGCAGGAGCACGACGTGCTCGACGCCGCCCGCGGCGACGAGCAGGCCGCGTGGCGCGTGCGCGAGGGCCGCACGGGCATCGACGAGACGCCGCAGGACAAGCGCGACCCCGAGATCGACCGGCTCGTGCTCGACGCCGACGGCGAGCAGGATGCCGTCATCGCAGAGGCCGCTGCCGGCAACTCGCTCGTGGTCGAGGCGCTGCCGGGCACCGGCCTCACGCAGACGATCGTCAACGTCGTCGCGGCGCTGGTGAGCGACGACAAGCGCGTGCTGGTGGTCAGCCCCCGCCGCGCGACGCTGCGCGACATCGGCGACCGGCTCGCCGCCACCAAGCTGCAGGCGCTCGCGGTCTCCGAGGCGACCCTGCGCCGCGACCTCATCGCCGCCATTCGGCGCATCGAGGGCTCGACCCGCCCCGAGACCAACGAGATCGACGAGGCGATGCTGCGCCTGCGCAAGGTGCTGCTCGACTACCGCGCCGCGCTGCGCCGCGTCGACCCGCAGCTGCAGGTGTCGGTGCTCGACGCCCTCAAGGAGCTCTCGCGGCTGGCGATGCTCCCGGTCGCGCCGTCGACCCGTGCGCGCCTGACCGAGGCCGCCACTCGCCAGCTCGCCACCGACCGCCCGCGCGTGGCCGCCACGATGCGCAAGGCCGCCGACCTCGGCCAGTTCAAGTACGGGCCCAGCGACACCCCCTGGTACGGGGCCTCCTTCGCCACCAGCGGCGACGCATCCGCCGCCTTCGAGGATGCGAAGCAGCTCGCCGACGGCGACCTGCACGCGCTGCAGAAGGATGCACGCAAGGTCGTGGGCGACACGAAGCTGCGCCCGGCCGCGACGATCTCTGAGCTCGAGATCCAGGTGGCGCTGCTCACCGACGTGCGCGCCACGCTCGACGTCATGACGCCGTCGATCTACGACCGTCCGCTGGGCGAGCTCATCACCGCCACCGGGCCGCGGCGCGAGGCGATCCAGTCGCTCGGCGGCATGCAGCGCCGGCGGCTGAAGAAGCTCGCGGAGGAGTACGTGCGGCCCGGCGCCCATGTGCCCGACCTGCACGACGTGCTGGTCGCCGCGCAGCAGCAGCGGCGGCTGTGGGCGAAGTTCGCGCCCGACGGCTCGATCCCCTCGGTGCCCGCGGGCCTCGCCGCGCTCGACACCCGCCTGCGCGACGTCGTGCAGCGGCTCGACCGGCTCGACGCCGCGCTCTCGTTCGACACCAAGAGCGTCGACCTGCCGCTCGCCGACCTCATCGAGCGCATCGCAGAGCTCGCCGCCCCCAGCGACGCGCTGCTGAACATCCAGGAGCGCGCAGAGCTCATGGCCTCCGTCGAGCGCCTCGGCCTCGACGCGCTGCTCACCGACCTCGCTGATCGGCACGTCGCCGATGACCAGGTCGAGCACGAGCTCGACCTCGCGTGGTGGCAGTCGGCGCTGCAGACGATGCTCTCGAAGGAGCGCGCGCTGCTGCGCGGCAACACCGAGGTGCTGCGCCGCCTCGAGCAGGACTTCGCGCTCGTCGACGAGGCCCACGTCGACGCCTCGAGCGCCCGCCTCGCGCACCAGGTCGCCCAGCAGTGGCGGCTCGCGGTCGACGATCACGGGAACGAGGCGGATGCGCTGCGCGGCCTGGTCAAGGCCGGCCCGGTCGACGCCGACGAGCTGCAGCGCGTCGCCCCGCACCTGACGCGCTCGGTGGCGCCCGTGTGGCTCGCCTCGCCCTACGACCTCCACAGGGTGCCGAAGCGCATCCCCTTCGACGTCTGCATCATCGCTGACGCCGGCGCCATCACGCTCGCGGAGGCGGCCGGCGCCGTCAGCCGCGCCCGCCAGGTGATCGCGGTGGGCGACTCGATCACGCAGACGCCCGCGCCGTTCGACGTCGGCATCTCGACGCTCGGCATCCGCCCCAGCGAGGAGCTCTCGACGCCCGACGAGCTGCACGCCGAGTCGGCGCTCTCGCGGCTCGCCGCAGTGCTGCCGACGCTGCACCTGACGCGCTCGTACCGCACGGGCGGCGCCGATCTCGTGACCGCCGTCAACGACCGCTTCTACGAGGGCCGCATCGAGGCACTGCCGTGGGCGGGCGCCTATCTGGGGCACGCGTCGCTCACGGCCTCCATCGTGCAGGGCGCATTCGGGCTGCCCGAGCAGGGTGCCGCCACCATCGAGAGCCCCGACGCCGAGGTCGAGCGGGTCGTGCAGCTCGTCACGCAGCACGCGCGGCAGCGGCCGCAGGAGTCGCTCATGGTCGTGACGGCCAACGAGAAGCACGAGGTGCGGCTGCAGCAGGCGGTCATGGCCGCGCTCGCCAACAACGGCGCCCTCACCGACTTCGTGGTCGCCGACCGCGAGGAGCCCTTCGTGATCGTCGATGTCACGCACGCGAGCGCGCTGAGCCGCGACCGGGTGATCTTCTCGGTCGGCTACGGCCACACGCGACACGGGAAGAACGTCGACTTCGGCACCCTCGGGCAGCCGGGCGGCGAACGACTGCTGGCCGTCGCGATGACCCGCGCCCGCAAGTCGCTGCAGATCATCACGGCGTTCGACGCGGCAGAGCTCGACCCCGAGAAGCTCGCGTTCGGCGCCGCGCAGCTGCGCGAGATCCTGCTCGACGTCGCCGCCGGCGACCGTGAGCAGTCGTACTACGGCGGCGATCCGCTCATGGTCGACCTCGCGACGCGACTCCGCCGCCGGGGCCTGCGCGCCGATGTCTCCTACGACGGCCAGCTGCCGCTCGTCGTCGCCAACGGCGGCATCTGCGCCGCCATCGAGGCCGACCACGACGACGGCGACCGCACGCTGCGCGAGGCACTGCGCCTGCGCCCAGAGGTGCTGCGGCGCTTCGGCTGGCACACGATGCGCGTGCACGCCTTCGAGCTGTTCACCGACCCGGAGGGCGTGGCCGACCGCATCGCCGAGCTCGTCGGGGCGGATGCGTCGACGACGTGAGCAGGGAGGCGCCCGGCGACGGGGCGAGCTCGGAGCGCGGCGCTGACGCGACAGCGGCCGACGAGGCGGTTGCGGCTCGGGTCGACGGCTCCGAGGCGGAGCTTGTCGCCGACGAGCAGCCGCAACCGCAGGTGATCCGCCGCCGTGGGCGCCGCGTCACGACAGAGCCCCCGCCCGGCTACACGGGCGAGCCGGCGGTCGAGCGCCACACGTCGAACGAGAACGACGCGCGTCTGAAGGGCGACGTCCCCCCGCACTGGGGCTGACCCATCCGCTCGCTCCCTCACTCACTGACGTTCGAGTGGCGCCTGCGGTGATCGAGTGGCGCCCTCGGTGATCGAGTGGTGCCTGCGGTGATCGAGTGGCGCCTGCTGTGCTCGAGTGGCGCCGTACCGAGCCAATCGATCGCGGGAGGCGCCAATCGATGTGAGGAGGAGCCAATCGATGGATGGGGTGCAGGGGCAGGGGCACGGGAAACGGGGAGGGCGCAGACAGCAGAGGGCGGCCCCTCGCGGGACCGCCCTCCAGGGTGCGCGTGGCTCAGGCCGCGGGCGTGGTGCCGCTCTGCGCGCGGAGCAGGTCGCGGATGTCGTGCAGGATGTCGACGTCCGTCTCGGTGGGCTCCTCCGGGGAGATGCCCTTGCGGCGGTCGTTGCGCTCCTTCAGCTTCGCCATCGGGAGCACGAGCGCGAAGTACACGACCGCTGCCACGATGATGAAGTTGATCAGGGCCGCGATGACGAGGCCGATCTGGAAGATGCCGACGGTCGCGCTGGCGAGGTCGTCAGCGTTGAACATGGCGGCGATGAGCGGGTTGATGATGCCGGCGACGAAGCCGTTGACAACAGCCGTGAACGCGGTGCCGATGACGACGGCGACGGCGAGCTCGATCACATTGCCCTGCATCAGGAACTTCTTGAAGCCCTCCATGGGGTCCTCCTTGAGTGTGCTGGTTGTGTAGGGACGAACGACTCGGTCAAGAGACCGTGCCGGCTCCACCGCTGGCTGCGGCAGAGGTCGAGACAGCAGGCTGGGGTCCGCTGGAGGTCTTGGCAGCGGATGATCCGCTGGAGGCAGGCTGTGCCGCGGCCCGGGAATCGGTGCGGTAGAAGCCGGTGCCGTTGAAGGTCACGCCGACGGTGCCGTACTGCTTGCGCAGTGCGCCGCCGCAGGTCTCGCAGACGGTGAGGGCAGGCTCGGCGAAGCTCTGCCGCTTGTCGAATGCATTGCCGCAGGCAGTGCAGGCGTAGGCGTAGACGGGCAAGGGTCAGCTCCTCGGTAGGTGAATGATCCCGGACGGCGTGACGACACCGTCGACAGGCTGGTCGTAGCCGGCGTGAGGCACGCTGTCGAGCAGTTCCTCGTCATGGATCACGGCATAGACCGGGGGACATTCTGCCATGGCGGCGATGGTCTTGTCGAAGAAGCCGCGGCCGCCGCCGAGGCGAGAGCCGTCGCGGCCGATGGCCGTCGCCGGGATGAGCATGAGGTCGACCTCGTCGAGCGCGGTCGGCGGCAGCGTGTCTCCGGTCGGCTCCGGCATGCCGAGCGTCGCCTCGACCGTCTCGGTGCCGTCGTACTCGGCCCAGTCGAGCAGGCCGTCCTCGCGGATGACGGGCAGCAGCACCCGGATGCCCTGGCCGGCCGCCCAGGTCAGGAAGCGTCGGGTGTCTGGCTCGTCGGGCGTCGACAGGTAGGCCGAGATCGTGCGGGCGCCGTGCGCGATGACGAGCTCCTGCAGGGTGGCCGCGACAGCTGCCGCGCGCTCCGCCGCCCACTCGGGGCCGCGCTCGGCGCGCTGGGTGCGCAGCTGCCTGCGGAGGATGCGCTTGGCGTCCTCGATGGCAGATTCGTCCTCGCTCACGGGCGTGAATGTAGCGCGCCACAGTGAACGCGCTGTGTACGCGCCCGGGGCGGCGGAATGTTCCTCACCTGCCGGGCGGTTGCACAGAGGGGGCGAACGCGCCCGTGACGGGCGCCGCGGCGCCGAAGGGGAGGCACTCCCGTGGACTACGGGCACGACATCGAGTTCGGGGTGTTCATCACACCGACCAACCAGCAGCCACAGCAGCCGGTGCAGCTCGCGCAGCTTGCGGAGAGCGTCGGCTTCGACCTCGCCACCTTCCAGGATCACCCCTACCAGCCGGCGTTCCACGACACGTGGACGCTGATGAGCTGGGTCGCGGCGCAGACCAGCAGCATCCGCCTCTCTCCCAACGTGGCGAACGTGCCGCTGCGCCAGCCGGCAGTGCTCGCGCGCTCCGCAGCCAGCCTCGACCTGCTCTCCGGCGGCCGCGTCGAGCTCGGCCTCGGCGCCGGCGGCTTCTGGGATGCCATCGAGGCGATGGGCGGCACCAAGCTCACCCCCGGGCAGGGTGTGGATGCGCTGCGGGAGGCGATCACGATCATCCGCGAGCTCTGGAACACCTCGGAGCGCGGCGGCGTGCGCGTCGACGGGCAGCACCACCGCGCTACCGGGGCCAAGCGCGGGCCTCGCCCCGCGCATCCGATCCCCATCCACATCGGCGCCTACAAGCCGCGCATGCTGCGCCTCACGGGGCAGCTCGGCGACGGCTGGCTGCCGAGCCTCGGCTACATGCAGCCCGGCGACCTCGCGAAGGGCAACGCCGCGATCGACGAGGCCGCCACCCGCGCCGGCCGTGACCCGCGGGAGATCCGCCGGCTGCTCAACGTCGGCGCCGACATGGCAGACGCGGCGCAGGTGGGGCAGCTGGTCGAGATGGCGCTCGACGACGGCATAGGCACCTTCATCGTGGCGACCGACGACCCGAGCGCGATGCAGCGCTTCATGGCAGAGGTGGCGCCGGCCGTGCGCGAGCAGGTCGCGGCAGAGCGCGCCGCGCGCGGCACCGAGGTCGCGCCGCGATTAGGGGCAGCAGCGATCGCGCTGCGCGCCGAGGCGCTCGACTACGCGGCGATCCCTGCGAGCCTCGCCGCCACGGCGGTCGAGCCGGGCTCGTGGTCGTACCCGGAGCGCCAGCACACCTACCTGCGCGGCGGTGCGCCCGGCCTGATCCTGCGCCCGACGAGCCCGGCGCAAGTGGCAGACGCGCTCGACTACGCGCGCTCGCAGGGCGCGGCCGATCGCGTGCCGCTCAGCATCCGCTCTGCCGGGCACGGCATCTCCGGCCGCTCCACGAACGACGGCGGCATCGTCATCGATCTCGGCGAGCTCGACCGGATCGACATCGTGGATGCCGAGCGGCGGCTCGTGCGCATCGGCGCGGGCGCGACGTGGGGTGCGGTGGCGCGCGTGCTCGACGAGCATGGCTGGGCGATCTCCTCCGGCGACTACGGCGGCGTCGGCGTCGGCGGGCTCGCGACGGCGGGCGGGGTCGGCTTCCTGGGCCGCGAGCACGGGCTGACGATCGACCACATCGAGTCGATCGAGGTGGTGCTGGCCGACGGCGACCTGGTGCGCGCCAGTCGCGACGAGCACGAGGAGCTCTTCTGGGGCATGCGCGGCGCCGGGGGCAACCTGGGCGTCGCGGTGGCGTTCGAGATGATCGCGCAGCCGATCGGGGAGGTCGGCTTCGCGCAGCTGGCGTTCGACGCGAGCGAGACCGTCGACTTCCTCGAGCGCTGGGGTGCGACGACCGAAGCGAGTGCCCGCGCGGTGACGCCCTTCCTGCTGCTGGGCGGCGACCAGCCGGGGAGGCCGAGGGTGGCGCAGGCGATGATCGCCGTGGACGCATCCGAGCCGGAGGAGATCGTCGATCACCTGCAGCCCTTCGCGATGGTGGGGCCGCTGGTCGGCCAGCAGGTGGTGCGCACGCGCTACGCGGGCGTGATCGACAACGCGCCGGGCGGCGCGCATCAGGGGCGCGGCGAGCCGACCACGCGCTCGGCGCTGATCGGCTCGATCACGCCGGAGGTCGCACGGGCGCTCGCGCGGTTCCTCGACGCCGGCGCGCACTCCTTCTTCCAGATCCGTGCCATGGGCGGGGCGATCGGCGACGTCGCGAGCGACGCGACCGCGTTCGCGCACCGCGACGCGCAGTTCTCGGTGATCGCGTTCGGCGGCAACCGCACCCGACTCGACGCCGCATGGGACACGCTCGTCGCGCCCCACGCATCCGGCCTCTACCTCTCGTTCGAGACCGACCAGCGGCCGGGGCGGCTCGAGGATGCCTTCCCGCCGGCGACGCTCGCGCGGCTGCGTGCGCTGAAGGCGGAGGTCGACCCCGAGAACCTGTTCCGCGACAATTTCAACGTCGTCGTCCCCGCCGCTGCATCGGTCGTCGAGTAGGCCCGCAGGGCCGTATCGAGATGCCACCCGCCCCACACGCCATAGGCTCTGAGACGTGTTCGACAGCGCCCCGCGACTGACCCATGGCGCCGTGACCGTGCGCGGCATCAAGCTGCGCGACGCCAAGACGCTCGAGACCGAGCTGCAGATCAACCGCCCGTGGCTCGAGCGCTGGGAGGCGACACTGCCGGGCACCCGCCCGACCGGCCGCTTCGACACCCGCTCATCGATCCGCTCGCTGCTCGACGCCGACCGCGAAGGCTCGGGGCTCGCGCTCGTGATCGAGGTCGACGGTGAGTTCGCCGGGCAGCTGAACGTCGCGAACATCACGGGCGGGGCGCTCGCGTCGTCGACCCTCGGCTACTGGATCGCGCGGCGCTTCGCCGGCAGGGGAGCGACGACGATCGCGGTCGCGCTCGCCACCGACCACCTCATGCTCGGCATGGGGCTGCACCGAGTGGAGATCTGCATCCGGCCGGAGAACGTCGCGAGCCTGCGCGTCGTCGAGAAGCTCGGCTTCCGCTACGAGGGATGCCGCCGCCGCTACATCCACATCGACGGCGACTGGCGCGACCACCTGTGCTTCGCGCTCGTGCGCGACGAGCTCGCCGAGCCCGTGCTCGAGCGCTGGCTGCGCGGTCAGGTGCCTCCGTTCGACCGCAGCGTCTACCCGATGGAGGTCGGCGGCGACCCCCGAGGTGCGACTTCCACCTGAGGGTGAACGAACCGCCGCGCGCCCTCCGTGATCGACGTGCTGCCGCCACTACCGTGCAGGGCATGCCAGAGTTCGCAGGTCTCGGGACGTCACTCGTCCTCATCGTCGCCGTCGTGCTCTGGGTCGCCTACCTGGTGCCGGTCTGGACCCGCAAGCGCGAGTACCTGGCGACCGAGCGCAACGCGATCCGGCTGCAGCAGACGCTCCGCATCATGGCCGAGTCGGCCGAAGCGCCCGAGGAGGTGCGCCTCGAGGCCGACGCGCGCACGATCGCGGTGCAGCAGAAGGCCGTCGCCAAGGAGGCGCGCCTCAAGCAGGCGATGGAGCACGCGAAGGCCGTCGCCCGTGCCCGCGAGCTCGACGACCAGATCAAGGCGGTGGAGCGCGAGGTGCGCGCCGCGGTGAAGTCGAGCGTCTCGCGCTCGCAGCGCCTGCGCCGCACGCGGCTGGCGTGCTTCGCGCTCGTGGTGCTGGGCATCGTGGCGGTCGTCGCCGGCACGCTCGTGCCCGGCCTGCAGGTGCTGCTGGCCCTGGGCGCCGCGGTGGCCGTGCTCGGCGTCGTGGGGCTCGTGGCCGTGAACGGGTCGTCGACGCGGATGCGCAAGGTCGCGGCCGCGACGGCGCCGCGCGTCAAGGATCTGGTCGAGGCGCGCGAGGTCGCTGCCGAGGCCGTCGCGACCGAGACGCGGATGGCAGAGCAGATCGTCGCGAGGCAGACGCTGCGCACCGAGGAGGTGCTGGCGTCTCGCGCCTGGACGCCGCAGTCGCTGCCCGAGCAGCGGCTGCGCGCGCAGTACAGCCCGGAGCGCCACCCGAGCGACGACCTGCTCGCGCGGGCGCGCGCCCAGCTCGCCGAGGACCGCCGCGCGCTCTCGGGGCCGATCGCGCGGGTGTCGGCGCTGGAGCCGAGCTTCGAGGACATCATCGGCGGCGACGACGAGGCCTCGCTCACCGACCAGGAGCGCCGCCTCGCCCCGACGCAGCCGGCGCTGCCGGTCCGCGAGGTGCCGGTCGGCGTCGCCGTGCAGCACGACAGCGCGCTGGCGGCAGCGCAGGCGCTCGAGGTCTCGCGCAGCGAGGCACCGATCGAGACCGCACCCGACGAGCACCGCATCGGCGCGCGCACCGAGCGGTCCGCTCCGGCCGCGCGGGCCGGCTCGAGGTTCGCCTCGATGGGCATGGTCGACGAGGAGCTCTCGGGTGTCGACGTGCACGAGGCGTTCCTGCGCCGCGTGGGCTGACGCTTCGACGCGGCGTGCGCCTGCGGCGCGCACCGGCTCAGGGGCCGGCCAGGGCTCCCTGAGCCGCTCCGCGTCCGGAGGTGCTGAGCGTGTCGAAGGGCATCGATTTCGTGCCGCCCCGAGTTGTCCGATACTCTTGCTCGGTCCGGGCCCGTGGCGCAGTTGGTAGCGCGCCTCGTTCGCATCGAGGAGGTCAGGGGTTCGAATCCCCTCGGGTCCACCACACGAAAGCCCCGCTTCGGCGGGGCTTTCGGCATGCTGCAGGACGGCTCAGGGGTAGGGCGCGAAGTCGAGCTCCTCGAATGCCACGACCTCGTTCGCCCATCGGCTGGCGACGAACTCCCGGTGGTCAGGGTGCGCGTCGTAGGCGGCGTAGGCCGTCGCATCGGCGAAGGTCATCGCGAACTGGAACGCGTAGCCGCTCTGCTCGCTCGTCTGCCGGCTGACGGTGAACTCCTCGACGCCGGGGATTGCGCGCAGCACTGCGGGCCCGGCGGTCAAGAAGTCGTGCTCCTGCTCTGAGCCGGATGCGTGGGCCAGGGTGAAGGCGACTGTGTGGCGGATCATGCGGCCAGGCTATCCGCGCTCGGACGCCTCGGCGAGCGTGGCGAGCGCCTCGGTGACTGCGCCCCAGCCCTCGAAGAACCCCAGCTGCTCGTGCTGCTCGCGGTCGGCAGGTGCCCGATGCCGCACGATCACGCGGTAGTCGGTGCCCTCGGCGTGCTCGCCGAGCAGGATCTCCGCCGTCATCGCGACCGGCGCCGGCTCGGCGGGGTGCCACGAGCTCCTGATCGCGTTGGTGAAGACGAGCCGCTGCCCCTGCTCGACGACCAGGAAGATGCCGTCGGTGTGCGGCACGAACGCCTCGCCGTCGTCGCTCATCTGCGTGACGAATCCGCCGCCCGGTCGCACCTCGAGCCGGTCGACGCGCGCGATCGTCGGCGCCGGCACCCACCACTGCGCCAGCAGCGACGGGTCGGTCCAGGCGTTCCAGACGGTGCGCCGCGGCGCGCGGATGATGCGCTGGATGGTGAGGTCGAGCGCCGGGTCGATCTGGCGCGGGTCGATCTGGCTCTGGTCGCTGATGGTCATGGTGCTTCCTCCTGGTGGGTGACGAGATGCTCGAGGCGGTCGGTGGCGGCCACCCAGCTGCGTCGCTGCTCGTCAAGCCAGTCGTCGACGAGTGCCAGCCGCTCGCGGTTGAGCGTGCAGGTGCGCACGCGACCCGCTTTCGCCGTGCGGATCAGGCCGGATGCCTCGAGCGCTCGCACGTGCTTCATGAAGGAGGGCAGCGTGATCGGGAACGGCTGGGCGAGCTCGCCGACGCTCATCGGCCGCTGCCCCAGTCGCGCGATCACCTGCCTGCGGGTGGGGTCGGCGAGGGCGCCGAGCACCGCATCCAGCTCGATCAGTTGGTTAGCCACAAGGCAAAGTATTGCGGATGCGCCGCGTGCGCGCAAGAGTGCCCGCGGGCGCTCACGTCTCGCGGATCAGAAGCTGCCGGCGTTGAGCTTGCGCTGCAGGGCGGTCGTCGTCGCCCGCCCCCAGCTGCCGTCGCGCACCGCGCCGATGTGGCGCTGCAGCGCCTTCACGGTGATCGGCCCGATGGAGCCGTCGGCCGTGACGCCGAGATAGCGCTGGAGCGCCCTCTTCGTGAGCGGGCCGAACGAGCCGTCGACCACGAGCGATGCACCGCGGCGGTTGAGGGCGCGCTGCAGGGCAGCGCAGGTCTTCGGCCCGTAGGAGCCGTCGACCACCAGTGGTGCCGGGGCGGGAGGTCTGGGCGTCGGAGCGGGAGGCGTGGAGCCGCCCTTGAGCGCCGCGCGCATCGTGGCCGCAGACGCCGGCCCGTACACGCCGTCGACGGCGAGACCGTAGCGCTGCTGGAATGACCGCACCGCCGCATCCGTCTTCGACCCGAACTGCCCGTCGACGGCCAGGCCCGAGCGCATCACCGTGTTGAGGTTGCCCTGCAGCGTGCGCACGGCAGTGCCGGTGGAGCCGCGCCGCAGCATGCCGTCGTTCGGGGGCATGGGGGAGCCGCCGGTGCCGTAGGCCGGGCGGCCGTAGCCGACCACATAGGCGCCGGTGCGCTTGCGGCGCATGCAGACGTCGGAGGTGTTGCCCTCGATGGTCGTGATCGTGCCGTCGGAGTGCACGGCCTCGACGATGCCGACATGGTCGATCGCACTCACCCGACGGCTGCCCGACCAGTCGAAGAAGATGATGTCGCCAGAGCGGATGCCGCCGGTGCCGGAGTGCCAGCGGCCCATCGACTGGAACTTCTGCGCGTGCCACACCGTGTAGGCGTAGCGGCCGCCCACGGCGGCGAGGTTGTCGGAGTGCGCTGCCGCGTAGGTGATGGCCATGTCGCACCATGGGCCGACCATCACGTACCAGGCGGTGACCTTGTTCCTGTTCGAGCCCGGCGGGTATTCGCCCAGGCCGATGAGCGCGCGCATCTGGTTGAGCATGCCCTCCCGCGAGCCCATCAGAGGCTCCGGTCCAGCGGCAGGGCGGCGATGTCGCCGATGACGGCCGTCGAGGACTGGCTGAGGCCGGACTGCTCTGGCTCCTCGGTCCACTCGCCGGCGCCGTGGCGTGGCTCGACCGGCTGGCCTGCAGCCTGTGCGGGCGCGCCGCCGCCGGTGATGCCCTGGGCGAGGCCGGAGACGTCAGCGATGAGCGCCGTTGCGGCTGCCCCCGCCGCGCCGAGCAGCACGGTGCGCCGCGACGGGCCGGTGCCTGGGGCTGGCGTCGGCATGGATGTAGCGGTCGGATCTGCGTCGCTCACGAGTGCTCCCAAGGGGGTCTGTGCGGTGCGGTCGATGCCGATCGCAGCGCCAGGCTAGGTCGGGGGTGATGCGGCGCCTATGGGTACTTCTGCCCCGGCTCAGGAGCGCGGCGCCGTCGCATCCTTGTCGCGCAGGATCGCCGGCAGCACGATGTGCGCGTCGGGGATCATGCCGGGCGTGACGCGCTTGCGGAAGACCCAGTAGCTCCACGCCTGGTAGCCGAGGATGACCGGCAGGCTGATGGCCGTGATCACCGTCATGACGCCGAGCGTGTAGGGGCTGCTCGAGGCGTTCGAGAGGGTGAGGTCGAACGCGGGGTCGAGGGTCGAGGGCAGCACGCGCGGGAAGAGCCCCGCGAAGATCGCGGCGACGCCGAACAGGCCGAAGGCCGCGTAGCCGGTGAACGCGAGGCCCCCCTTGCGGCGACGCGCCTGCAGCCAGCCGAACGCGGCGGCCACGACGGCCAGCCCGACGAGCGTCCACGACAGCGCATTGCCGCCGTGCTCGAGCTGCACCCAGAGCGCCCAGGCCGCCGCGGGCACGAGCCAGAGCGGCGCCCACGTCGCGGCGAACCTCGCCGAGCGCTCGCGCACCGGTCCGTCGGCCTTCAGCGCCAGGAAGGTCGCCGAGTGCGCGAGCGAGAAGCCGACCACCGCGAGCCCGCCGAGGATCGCGGGCGCGCCGAGCCAGACGAAGGGCCCGCCGACGCGGTCGCCGTTGCCGTCGATGGGCAGGCCGAGCGAGGTGAGCGCGAGCATCGCGCCGATGCAGAAGGCGGCGACGAGCGAGCCGAGCCCGATGCCCGCCGTCCACACCGCTCGCCAGCGCGCCGTGTGCACCTTGCCGCGCCACTCGATCGAGACGGCGCGCATGATCAGGCCGAGCAGCGTGACCGTGAGCGGCAGGTAGAGGGTGGAGAAGAGGGATGCGTACCACTCCGGGAAGGCGGCGAAGGTGCCGGCCCCCGCGGTGATCAGCCACACCTCGTTGCCGTCCCAGACAGGCCCGATGGTGTTGAGCATGACGCGGCGCTCGCGCTCATCGCGTGACGCGAACAGCATCCGCATCCCCACGCCGAGGTCGAATCCCTCGAGCAGGATGAATCCGATCCACAGCACGGCGATGATGACGAACCAGGTGATGGCGAGCGGTTCCATGATGGCTCCTGAGCAGTCTCGGCGGGCGGTGGGTGGCGCGGGTCAGTAGATGGCGCGGGTCAGTAGGCGAAGGAGAGGACGTCGTCGCGACCGCCCCCGGGGTCGGCGTCGTCGTCGTGCTTCCCGTGGTGCGGATCGAGCTCCGGCATGGCGCTGGCGACGCCGCCCCGCACGTACTTCACGAGCAGGAACAGCTCGACCACCATGAGCGCGGCGTAGACGCTCGCGAGCGCGATGACGGAGAAGAGCATCTCGCCCGCGGTGACGCCCGGGGAGACGGCGGCGGCCGTGAACATGAACACGCCGTCGATGCCGGATGGGTCGGGGTTGGGCGCGACGACGAACGGCTGCCGCCCGATCTCGGTGAAGATCCAGCCGGCGATGTTGCCGGCGAAGGGGGCGAGGATGCCGAGGATCGCGAGGCGCATGATCCACGGCGACCGCGGCACGGTGCCGCTGCGGGTGAGCCACAGCGCCACGAGCGCGCCGAAGGCGGTGATGCCGCCCAGGCCGATCATGAGGCGGAAGCCCCAGTAGGTGACCCACATCGGCGGCACGTACTGCACCTCGCTGCCGGCGAAGGAGCCGTAGATGGCCTCGTCGGGGATCGTCTCGCCGTACTGGTCGACGTACTGCGGCTCGAGGTCGGAGATGCCGGGCATGTCGGCGCCCCACTCGCCCGTGCCGAGGAAGCCCAGCAGCCCGGGGATCTCGATGAGCGTGATGACCTCGCTGCAGTCGGTGCTGCCGGGGTCGCCGAGCGAGAGGATCGAGAACGACGAGCCGGTGTGGCAGGCGGCCTCCGCGGAGGCCATCTTCATGGGCTGCTGCTCGTACATGAGCTTGCCCTGCCAGTCGCCCGTGAGCGCCGTGCCACCGAAGGCGACGATCGCCATCACCGCGCCGAAGCGCAGCGACCAGATCCACACGCTGTGGTCCTTCGTGTCGCGACCGACGACGCTGGGTGCCTCGCCGACGACGACGCGCGTGCGCGCATCCGTCAGTCGTCCGAGGAGTCCCGTGCGGCGCTCGCCGGCGGGGATGGGCGCCACGGTGTCGATGCCGTCGTGGCGCCGCCGCCACAGGTGGTACCAGCTGATGCCGATGAGGAACATGCCGGCCACGATCAGCGCACCGAAGATCGTGTGCGTGAAGGCCGCGATGGCGGTGTTGTTCGTCAGCACCGCCCAGATGTCGATCATCACCGGGCGGCCGTCGACGAGCTCGACGCCGACCGGGTGCTGCATCCACGAGTTGGCGACGATGATGAAGTAGGCCGAGAACCACGAGCCGATCACGGCGCACCAGAGGGCCATGAGGTGCAGGCCCTTGCGCAGCCGGCCCCAGCCGAAGATCCAGATGCCGAGGAAGGTCGACTCGGCGAAGAACGCCAGCAGCCCCTCGAGCGCGAGCGGGGCGCCGAAGACGTCGCCGACGAAGCGGGAGTACTCGCTCCAGGCCATGCCGAACTGGAACTCCTGCACGAGGCCCGTTGCCACGCCCAGGATGAAGTTGATCAGGTAGAGCTTGCCCCAGAACTTGACCATGCGCAGGTACTTCTCGTCACCCGTGCGCACCCAGAGCGACTGCATGATGGCGATGCTCATGCCGAGCCCGAGCGTGAGGGGCACGAGCAAGAAGTGGTAGACGGTCGTGATGCCGAACTGCCATCTGGCGATGTCGAGAGCTTCCACGAGGGACTCCTTGCGGCTTCGGGCGGGCTTCGGGCGGTGGGGGCCGCCAGTCGCAATTCTACACAACGTAGAACTAGTTCGACAGTGCATAGAAGAACTTCGACGCGCAGTAGAACGCGCGGTAGGATCGGGTGACGGATGGGCGAGTCGCGCCCGCGGGAACCGTCCCGTCGCGCTCGGCGCGGCACGGGCGCAGGAGGCAGAGCATGAGCACGCTGGGCGAGCTGGAGCGCACGGTGATGGATGCCGTCTGGGATGCGCCGATGCCGCTGACCGCCTACGACGTGCAGGCCTCCCTCGAGGCGGCCGGGCGCACGCTCGCGGCGACGACGCTGCTGACGGTGCTCTCGCGGCTCGAGAAGAAGGGCTTCGTCGCCTCTGACCGTGCCGTTCGCCCCTATCGCTACGCGGCGGTCGCCTCACGCGCCGACCACGTGGCCGAGCTCATGCACGAGGTGCTGGGGGAGTCGCGGGATCGCTCTGCGGTGCTCGAGCGCTTCGTCGGCAGCGTCTCGGACGAGGATGCCGCGATCCTGCGCCAGCTGCTGCGCGGCGCGAGCTGATCGCAGGCGTGCGCGTGCTCTCGGTGGCTGCTGCGATGGCCGTCGGCGGGCGTGCCGCGACCGAGCTCGGCGGCGTGCTCGTGATCCCGCACGGCGTGATCGTCTGGGCGGCGGTCATGCTCGGGCTCGTCGCCGTGCTGCTCGCGTGGCCGGTGCCGATCTGGCTCTCGCGCGCCGCATGGCCGATGCGCGCGCCGGTCGTCGCGCTGCTGCTGTGGCAGGGCGTGGGCCTCGCCGGCGGGCTGTCGATGATCGGCGCGCTCGCACTCATCGGGCTCGCGATCGCGCCCGGCCAGCCCCTGGTGGCGCTCGTGCCCGCCGCGGTGCTCGCGGCCTACCTGCTCGTGCACCTGGCGGTGACGATCGTGCAGGTCACCCGCCAGCGCCGACGCCACCTTGGCCTGCTCTACATGCTCACCGCACCGCATCCGACCCGCGCGCGCACGCGCGTGCTCGACGACGCGGTGCCCGTCGCCTACTGCCTGCCGCGCGGCGCGGGCTCGGTGACGGTGCTCTCGCAGGGGCTGCTCGACCGGCTCGACGCCGACGAGCTGGTAGCCGTCATCGCGCACGAGCGGGCGCATGTCGAGCAGCGGCACGACATCCTGCTGCTGGCGTTCCGTGCCTGGCGCTCTGCGCTGCCGTGGTTCCCGATCGCGGCGCTCGCGGATGCCGAGGTGGCCGCGCTCGTCGAGATGCTCGCCGACGACCACGCCCGGCGCGAGGTGCGCGATGAGGTGCTCGCGCGGGCGATCCTGGCAGTGGGCGCCAGTGGGGTGCCCGGGGCGGATGCGGATCCGGCGGGCTCGACGCGGGGGAGCGACCGCTTCAAGCGGCTGGTCGCGTAGGGCGCTCGCGCTCGCTGCTCGGGGCGAGGTCTGCTCAGGCGAGGCGCACGACCGTGTCGCTCGAGTGGCGGTCTGCGGCGCGGTGCGAGACGAGCACGACCACGCGATCGGCGGTCGCGGCCCGCACGTCGGCCATCATGGCGGATGCGGTGGGGGCGTCGAGGTGGGCGGTCGGCTCGTCGAGCAGGATGAGGTCTGCGCGCGTGAGCAGGGCACGGGCGACCGCGAGCCGCTGGCGCTCACCGCCCGAGAGTGCAGAGCCGCCGGCGCCGACGCGGGTGTCGAGGCCGTCGGCGAGCGTGGCGAGCAGCGTGCCGAGCCCCGCCTGCTCGAGCGCGTCGCGCAACGTCGCCTCATCGGGGGCGTCGGCCCGCGAGCGGGCGAGCAGCAGGTTGCCGCGCAGCGTCGAGTCGAACACGTAGGCGTCCTGCGGGCACCAGGCGACGCGCGACTTCCACGCGCGCTCGTCGAGCTCGGTGAGGGGCACGCCGACCGATGCGCTCGACAGAGTTGTGGCGATCTGCTCCTTAGACGCGGCCGAAGCAGCCGATCGCCACATCTCTGCGGGCGCGGGGTGGGGCGCGGGGGCGGGGGCGGGCGCGGGGTGAGGCGCGGGGTGAGTGAAGATGGCGCCTCGCTCAAGGGGGAGCGCGCCCATGATCGCGGAGAGCAGCGTCGACTTGCCCGAGCCCGAGGGGCCGTCGAGCACGAGCCAGCTGCCGCCATCCGCTCGCCCCGACACCTCCGCGACCGCCGGGCGGTCGACGCCGGGGTAGCGCACCGCGACGCCGTCGAGCTCGACGGCGCTGATGGGGGATGCGGGGGTCGCGTCGCCCCACACGGGCTGCGGTGCCGGGCGCAGCACCGGCGCGAGGCTGCGCAGCACCGAGCGCATCGCGGGCACGCGGTGGGCGCCGGCGACCAGGTCGGCGAGCGGCTCGATGAGCGCGAGCGAGAGCAGCGCCATGACGGCTGCGCCCTCGGCGGCGAGCTCGGGCGCGAGCACGGGCACGAGCACGGCGAGCAGCGTGGCGGAAGCGGTGACGATCGCCGTGCCGAGGCCCGCGGACCAGGCGGCGCGACGCTCGGCGGCCGCGAGACGCTCGGCCGCGGCGTCGAGGCGGGAGAGCGCGGCGCCGGCGACCCCGTTGCCTCGCAGGTCGGCTGCCGAGTCGGCCAGCGCTGCGGTGCCGCGCACGATGTCCGAGCGCGCAGCCGTGCGAGCGGCAGCAGCGCCGCGCTCCGACACGATCGCGAGGGTGGCAGCGAGCGCGGTCGCGACGACGAGCGTCACCGCAACCGCCAGCGTGAGCTGCGGCGCCACGAAGGCGGTCGTGACCACGGCGCCGACGATCACCAGGATGCCGACGCCGATCGGCGGCAGCACGCGCGGCAGCTGGTCGCGCAGGTCGTCGGCGAGCGTCACGAGGTAGTCGAGCGGCGCACCGCCCTCGAGCAGCCTGCGCGAGCCCGCACCGCGCGCGGCGATCGAGCGCCACAGCCGCAGGCGCAGGGCGTCGACGACCTTGAACGCCGCATGGTGCGTGAGCAGGCGCTCGGCGTAGCGTCCGACGGAGCGGAAGATCCCGAACGCTCGCACGCCCACGATGGCGACCATGAGCACCATGATGTGCTCCTCGATCGTCGCCCTCACGATCAGCCAGCCCGAGACCGCGGTGAGCGCCAGGCCCATGGCGACGGCGATCGCGGCGAGCGCGATGGCGCCGACCCAGCTGGCCAGGTGGGGGCGGATGAGGGAGCGCACGGTGAGGCGGCGGATGCGGCTGGGTGCGACGGGCGGGGCCGTGGCGGTGGTCTCGTGACGCGAGCCGGCTGCGCCGGCGCGCTCCTCGACCGGCGGGAGGGGTGCGCCGGCGCGCTCGGCGACCGGCGGGGTGGCTGCGCCGGCGCGCTCCTCGACCGGCGGGGTGGCTGGCTCCGCGACCGGCACGGCGGCCGTGTCGGCGGATGGCGCGGCGGCGGCAGTCGAGGTCGGATGCGTGAGGGCGCCGACCGTGATCGTCGCGGTCGCGAGCGCGGTCGTCTCGGGCTCGTGGCTCGCCAGCACGATCACGGCGCGATCCGCGCGGCGCAGGATCGCGGCGCGCACGCGCTGCGCCGAGTCGCGGTCGAGGTGGGCGGTGGGCTCGTCGAGCACGAGCAGCCGGACGACTGCGGCCCCGGCTGCCCCGGTCTCGCTCGAGGCACCCGGCCCATCCGGACCCCACCCCGCGTCCACGCGCGCGAGCGCCCGGGCGACTGCGAGGCGCCGCTGCTCGCCGGGGCTGAGCTCCGGCACCGCGCTGTCGGCGACGTGCGTCAGGCCGAGCTCCGCGAGCGCAGGCAGCGGGTCAGCGCCATAGAGCGCGAGCTCCTCGCGCGGCGTCCCCGCGAACGCGCGAGGTGCCTGCGGGGCCCAGCCGACCGCATCCGCATCGACCCCCGTGATGCGCCCGCTGACCTCGGCGTCGCCTGGCAGGGTGCCCGTGAGCGCGGCCAGCAGCGTCGACTTGCCGGCTCCCGAGGGCCCGGCGATCGAGACGATGCCCGTGAGCTCGGCGGTGACGTCGTCGAGCGTGGCGGCGTCGCGGCCGGCGTAGCGGACGGAGAGCGCGTGGAGGTGGATGTGGCGCGTGACGGGGGCTTCGAGATGCGCGCGCTGGAGCTGAGGGTGGAGGTCCTTTCGGACCTCCACCGCGACGCCAGCGCCGGGGCCCGTCGCGGGCCCCGGTCCGGCTTCGCCGGCGCGCACCTCAGCCAGCGGGGGAGTTGATCGCACGTCATCCGGCACCGCGCGATCGAGCATCGCCTGCGAGCGGTCGAGGGCGGAGAGGCCATCCTGCGAGGCGTGGAACGCGGTGCCGACCTGGCGTATGGCCGAGTAGGCCTCCGGCGCGAGGATCAGTGCGAGCAGGGCCGGCTCGAGCTCCATCGTGCCGTGCAGCAGCCGCAGCCCGAGGAAGACCGCGACGATCGCCACCGAGATGGTGGCGATGAGCTCGAGCGCGAGCGCCGAGAGGAAGGCCCAGCGCAGCGTCTCCTGCGTGCGCTCGCGATAGCCGCGCTGCAGCTGCTCGAGCGCCTTCGCCTGTTCCTCGACGCGGCCAAGGCCCACGAGCACCGGCAGGCCCCGCGCGAGCTCCGCGAGGTGGTCGGCGAGTCGGGTGAGGGCGCCGAGCGCGGCATCGGTGCGCTGCTGGGTGTGCTTGCCGATCAGCACCATGAAGAAGGGGATGAGCGGCACGGTCAGTACGATGATGACGGCGCTGAGCCAGTCGGCGCTCAGCACCCGCAGCCCCACGAGCAGTGGCACGACGGCGGCCGCGATCACGGCGGGCAGCGACTGCACGTAGTAGTCGTCGAGGTCGTCGAGCCCGTCGGCGGCGAGCACCGCCGTGCCGCCCCCGGCCGCGTCCCCGGCGGCGATGCGCCGCCACAGCCTGCCGCGGATGCCGCGCTTCACGTCGGTGGCGACCCGGCGTGCGACGACCGAGGTGCCCCACTCGCCTCCGGAGCGCAGCAGCGCTCCAAGGATGCCGAGGACGACGACGAGCCGCGTCGTCTCAGGCGTCAGGTCGCCGTCGGCCAGCGCCGCGATGCCGCGCGCGACCGCCTCGGCGACCAGCACGAGCCCGACGGCCCGCAGTGCGGAGAGCACGCCCAGCAGGTAGATCCGGCCACGCGGCACCGGGCCGAACGACGGGCGGCGGAAGCCGGGCGACTGCGCGGTTCGCTCGGCCTCGAGCACCCACGGGTCGATGCCCGCTGGCGATGTCGGAGCTTCCGTCGGGGGCACCCCTCCATCGTGGCACTCGTCGCTATGCCCTCGCGGTGACGGGCGGCGACGCTATGCCGCGACGCGCTGGTTGATGCGGATGAGGTTGCCGGCCGGGTCACGGAACGCGCAGTCGCGCACGCCGTAGTCCTGGTCGGTCGGCTCCTGCACGACGTCGGCACCGCCGGCCTGCACGCGCTCGAAGAGCCCGTCGAGGTCGTCGGTCGCGAGCGTCACGGCCGTGTAGACGCCCTTCGCCATGAGGTCGAGCACGACGGCGCGCTCCGCGTCGGTGACGCCGGGGTCGGCGACCGGCGGGTGCAGCACGATCGCGGTGGGGGAGCCGGCCGGGGCCACGGTGATCCAGCGCATGTCCTGGTAGCCGACATCCTGCTGCACCTCGAAGCCCAGGATGTCGCGGTAGAAGCCGAGCGCCGCCTCGCCGTCGGTGTGGGGGAGGAACGCGTAGTGAATGCTGATGTCCATGTCGGCAACGCTATGCGCGCGCGGCCCCGCGGCGCTTCTCCGATCCTGACCGATCGGCGCAGCGCATCCCGACCGGCCCGCTACGGTGGCGGCATGGATCGCTTGCACGACAGCCGCGGCGCGCAGTGGGCGCTGCTGATCGTGGGCATCGTGCTGACGCTGGCGATGGTGGTCTACATCGCCGTGTCCTGGCCGCCCGACTCCAGCGCCTTCGCGATCTTCGGGCCGCTGCTGATCATCTTCCTGGCAGGAAGCCGGTTGCGGGCGCTCGACCGAGCGCGCGACCAGGACTAGCGATCCGGCCGCCCGGCCGACACGGGTCAGCGGATGGGTCTGGTCACCTGCCGCGCGAGGCACGCGGGGATGCCCGCGGCGGCCTGGGAGTGATCGCGCCGGTACTCGCTCGGCGGCACGCCGACGAGCTCGCTGAAGCGGGTGCTGAAGGTGCCCAGCGACGCATAGCCGACGGCGAAGCAGACCTCGGTGACGCTGAGGTCGCCACGGCGCAGCAGCGTCATCGCCCGCTCGATGCGGCGGGTCATGAGGTAGGCGTAAGGCGACTCCCCATAGATGCGCTGGAACTCGCGGCTCAGCTGGCCAGCCGACATGTGCGCGCCGTGCGCGAGCGCCTCGACGTTGAGCGGCTGCTCGAAGTCGCGGTCGATGCGGTCGCGCACACGGCGCATCGCGACGATGTCGCGCAGTCGGCGCTCGTCGCTCGCTGGAGTAGCCACCCCCGCATCGTGCCAGACGATGCCGCGCGGCCCACCGCCTCCGCCGCCTCACTCGACCGAGGAGCGCACCTCCCGCGCCGACGTCGCGAGCAGCACCACGCCGGCGAGCACGAACGTCGTGGCGGTGAGCGCCCCGGTGCCGGGCGGCTCGTCCCACGACTGCGCCGAGAGGTTGAGCAGCCAGTACTCCGGCAGGGGGTTCGCCAGGAAGGTCACCACCGCCAGCAGGATGACGATGGCGTAGGAGATCACGCCCGAGCCGCGCGAGAGGATCCGCACGGCTGCGAAGCCGGCCACGGCCAGCGCCACCGGCCACAGCAGCAGGCCGATCCAGCCGGTGTTCGAGCCGCTCGAGACGGCGGCGCACTCGGAGGCGACGAGCGGGTCGAGCGGCATCTGCGCCCCGACGCACGGCAGCCAGATGAGCGCGATCAGCGCACTGAGCCCGAGGCCGATCACGACGGCCGCGATGCCCAGTGCCAGCTGCAGAGGGCGGGACACTCAAGAACAATAACAGTGTTCTATAAGTCTTCTCAAGGTTTGTCCAGAGACGGCTACCGTGGCGCCGTGGCACACCTGCTCGTGACTGCGCTGCCGTTCGCAGGTCACGTCCGCCCGATGACGGCGGTCGCCGCCGCGCTCCTCGACCGTGAGCACTACGTCACCGCCTACACGGGGGCGCATCACGCGGATGCGTTCGATCAGCTCGGGTGCGAGGTGGTGCAGTGGAGTGACGCGAAGGACTTCGACGAGCGCGACATCGCCGCGTCGACGCACGAGGTCGGCCATCTGGGCCCGCGCGGTGCGTTCACCGGTCTCCACGATCTCTATCTCGACACCGCGCGCGGACAGGTCGACGACATCCTGCAGGCGCACGCCCGGCATCCGTTCGACCTGATCGTCGGCGATGCGATGTCGGTCGGCTCGGGGCTCGCGGCCGAGCTCCTGGGGCTGCCGTGGGCCACGGTGGCGCTCGTGCCGCTCACGATGCGCAGCAAGGACCTCCCGCCGCCGGGGCTGGCGCTGCAGCCAGGCACCGGGCTGGTCGGCAGGCTGCGCGACCGACTGCTGCGCGCGATGCTGCCGCTGCAGGCGGACCGCACCGAGCGTGCGTACCGCGCGGTGCGGGCGCAGGTCGGGCTCGGCCCCGGGCGCCCCTTCGGCGACGCCATCTACTCGCCGCAGCTCGTCATCGCCACCGGCTCCGCGCTGCTCGAGTTTCCGCGCAGCGACCTGCCGGAGGCCGTCGAGTTCGTCGGCCAGCTGCGGCCGCAGGTCGAGCGTCTCGGCCCGCCGCCGCTCTGGGCCGAGACGCTGGCCGACGAGCCGCGGCCGGTGGTGTTCGTGACCCAGGGCCTGTTCGACACCGACCCCGCCGACCTGCTGCAGCCGGCGCTCGACGGGCTCGCCATCGACCAGCTGCGGGTGATCGGCACGACGGCGGGGAGGGATGTCGGCGACCAGGTGCCGCCGAACGCCCGGCTCGTCGACTACCTGCCGTTCGCCGCCGTGCTGCCCCACGTCACGGTCGGCGTCACGAACGGCGGATGGGGTGGCGTGCTGGAGATGCTGGCGGCCGGTGTGCCGCTGGTGGTGGCCGGGGGCACGCTCGACAAGCCCGAGATCGCCGCACGGGTCGCCTGGTCGGGGGCGGGGGTGGACCTCCGCACGGGGCGGCCACGACCCATCCGGCTCAGGGACGCCGTGCGACGGGTGATCACGGAGCCGGTGTTCCGTGAGCGGGCGCGGCAGATCGCCGCGGACCTCGAGTCGCTCGGGGGAGCGGCGCGGGCGGCCGAGCTCGTCGAGGCGCTGCTGCCGCCCGACCCGCTTCCGTAGGTCGAGGAGCGTCCGCAGGACGCGTCACGAGACCCCACCCGCTGGTCGAGTAGCCGGCCTCCGGTCATCCGCTGGTCGAGTAGCCGGCCTCCGGCCGGCGTATCGAGACCGCTTACGCCGCCGTCGACCCGTCAGGCTTCGGGATCACGGTCAGCACGCGCCGCACGAAGTCGTCGTAGGTCGCCATCCACGTCGACAGGAACTCCTTCGACGATTCCTTCGCGACGCTGTCGTCGTCGGCGAGCAGGTCATCCGTGAACTGGATGTACGCCTCGGTCTCGTTCATCATCGGGGCGTTGCAGAACGACAGGATCGACTTCAGATGCTGCTGCGCGACCGCCGTGCCGATGGCGCCAGGAGAGGTGCCGATGACGCCGACCGGCTTGCGGCTGAGCGCGTTCTCGCCGTAGGGACGCGAGGCCCAGTCGATGGCGTTCTTGAGCGCGCCGGGGATCGAGCGGTTGTACTCGGGTGTGACGATGAGGATGCCGTCGGACTGCCTGATCGCCTGCTTCAGCGCGATCGCCTCGGGCGGGTAGTCGTCGTCGCGGTCATGGTCGTAGAGCTCGAGCGCATCGATCTCGATGAACGAGCACTCGAGATCTGCGGGCGCGAGCTTGATGAGCGCGTTGGCGAGTCGGCGGTTGATCGACGACGCGGCGATGCTGCCGCAGATGACGCCGATCGTGTACGGGGGCTCGTGCTGATAGGTGTCGGCCATGGAGCCAGCATGCACCTTTGGCGCTACTTGTAGAACCCCTCGCGCAGGTTGATGCCGTGCTCGACCCAGGCCTTCATGGCGGCGAGCATGCCCGTCCAGCCCTCGGCGTTGCCGAAGGCTGCCTTGGCCCCAGCGGTCGTCGGCAGCCAGGCCGACTCGGTGATGGTGACGAGGGTGCGGGTGTCGTCGTCGATGGGCTCGAACTCGAAGGTGGTGCGGGTCGAGCCGCTGGTGCCCGCTGCCTGATCGCCCTCCCACTCGATGACGATGCGGCGGGGCTTGTCGGCCTCGATGACGGTGACCGGGAAGCGGCCGGGGTAGTCGTGGAAGTCCCAGGTGACGTCGCCGCCCGGCTCGAGCCGGCCGCTGGCACCGCCGGTGGTGAAGTAGTGGGAGAGCTGTTCAGGGTCGGCGACCGCCTCGTAGACCTCGGCGCAGGGCCGGCTGATGCGGCCGGAGACGGTGAAGGAGAGCGTGTCGAGACTCGTGGATTCTGTCATGTTGTATTCTTACAACATGAATGGGGCGCGCGACAAGGGTGTGTCGGAGGACGACGCCGACGACCGGGTGTTCAAGGCACTCGCCTCGCCGGCGCGACGGCGGATGCTCGACGCGCTCAAGCTCGCTCCGCACACCACCGGGTCGCTCTGCGCGGCGCTGCCGGAGCTCGATCGCACCACGGTACTGCAGCACCTGAAGGTGCTCGAGGCGGCGGAGCTGGTGACGGGGCGTCGCGTCGGCAGGGAGCGGCACCTCGCGCTCGCACCGCTGCCCATCAAGCGCATCCATGACCGGTGGATCAGCGAGTATGCGCGAGCGGCGGTCGATCTGCTGGGGCGACTGGAGGATGGGGCGCGGTAGTCGGGCGCGCTTGTCAGGCCACGGGCTGCAGAGAGAAGGTCGCTGGGTCGAGGCTGTCGGGCCAGCCACGTCGCCGACGTGGTGGCCGGATTCTTGCTCTGACGAACCATCCGCCTGGACCCTTGATGACCTCGAGCATGCCGCGATGCACCTCGTGATGATGGTGCGTGCAGAGCAGAATGCCGTTGTCGACGTCGGTCGTGCCGCCGAGGCTCCACGGGGTGATGTGGTGGGCTTCGCACCAGCCGACGGGTGCGGTGCAGCCCGGCGCTCGGCAGCTCTTGTCGCGGGCGGCGAGGGCGCGGCGCTGTGCGCGGCTGAAGAGACGTTCGGTGCGACCGAGGTAGAGCGGCAACCCATCGGCCCCGGTGACGACCGCCTGTATGCGCCCGTCGCACATGAGCGCCGCGGCGACCGTGATGGGCACGAGCTCGCCGGTGCGCTCGTCGACGGCGGTGCAGCCTGGGTCGCCCGAGACGGCTGCGCGGTAGGTTGCCTCGCTGATGTGCAGGACGACGGTCGGCCGCTCGCCGGCGACCCGTGGCACGAAGCCCTGCTCGACGGCACCGCGCACCATCGCGATGAGGGCGTCGACCATCTTCTGCCCGCGCGTGCGATCGTCGGTCTCGAGCTCGGCCTGCGCGCGCTCCTCATCGGTGAGGAAGCGGGGAGCGCGAGGATTGGTGAAGGCGTCGAAGGCGGCCGCGAGCACGGCACCTTGATCTGGCGTCGCGAGGAGCTTGCCGACCACCAGGCCGTCGGCGCGCGTGGAGAACGTGAAGGAGCGCTGGCGCAGCTGGTCTTCGTAGCGCGGCTCGACGCCGTCGGGATCCATGCCGTCGCGCCAGCGCCGTGCGACCTTGGCGAGCAGCTCTGGCGGCATCGCCGGCCCAGCGGTCTCGGTCTGCCCCGGGTTGCGGTGATGCTCGCCGACGGCAGCGGCGACGAGCGCCCGCTCGGCGGCCTCGACGTGCTCGGGGTCGGAGCGGTCGGGTGCATCGCCGAGCGCGTCGACGATCGCACCGGCCTGCTCGATCGTCACGGCGCCGTCGGCGACCGCCGAGCCCAGCACCGGGAAGCGAGCGGGGATCGCGGCGCCCGTGAGCCCGACGGTGGGGCGCAGCACCGCGACCGCCCGCAGCAGCCGCCTGATCGAGGAGCGGCTCGCGCCGAACTCGACGGTCAGCATGTCGGCCGGATCGCGGTAGCCGCAGGCCACGGTGAACCGCTCGTCCTTGGGCAGATCGTCGTGACGGTGCACGACGTCGCCGGCGATGCGCAGCTTGAGGGCGTCGGCACCTCGCCCGATGTCGCCGACGCGGGCGACGACCTCAGAGCGCTGCTGGTCGTCGAGCCGGGGGAGCAGGGCGTCGAGCGTGGCGGCGGCCTCGCCCAGCGCGTCGAACGCAGCAGCGAGCGAGGCAGAGGCGCTCGCCGTGTGGCCGACAGGCTGACGCGTCATCGTCGCTCCCTTCTCTGTGCTCTAGCCCAGTTTATCGAAGACAGATTCGAGCCGCGGAAGTTGTCCACAGTTGCGCCCGAACTGCCTCGAAGGTCATGTGCGCAGGGTAGGACGACCCGCTGACATGCATCCGGCATCCGCTCAGTGCGCCTATAGAGTCGTGGCATGACCTCGCGCCTCGCACTCTCGCTCGCATCGCTGGTCGAGAGCGGCCAGCTGCTCGCGAGGCTGTCGGCGACGGGCGGCGAGCGGCGCATCCCGGCGGTCACGAGCCGCGCGATCGCCGTGCTCGCGAGCGAGGGCCCGATGGGCGTCACCGCCCTGGCGCGCCGCTGCCACGTGTCGCAGCCGACCATGACCGAGATGGTGCGGGATGCGATCGCGGCGGGGTGGATTCGTCGGCTCGGCCCGAACGCGCGGCCCAAGCTGGTGCCGACACCGGAGGCCGTCTCGCAGCGCATCGCGCAGCGGGAGGCGGCGGGAGAGGCGCTGGAGTCGCGCTTCACGCGCCTGGGGGCGAGGGAGCGGGCGACCCTCGAGCGCGCCGCGATGATCCTGGCGTCAGCGCTGGAGGCCGAGCACGGCTGAGTCGGTCAAGCGCGGCTGAGTCGGTCACGCGCCTACGGCCGCAGCGCCGGCTGGCTCGGTCAGGCCGGGTCTGACGACGACGCCTCGGCCTGCGGGTCCTCGTTCAGCGCCGACTCGCCCTCCGCGATGAACCGGTAGACGAGCGCGTCGACGCGCTGTGGCTTCGGCAGTGCGAGCGCGGCCATGAGCAGCCGTCGCGAGCTCAGCACCGGGGCAGGTGTCGTCGCCAGGTCGTACTCCGAGTAGCCCGCGCCGCCCCACTTCGTCATGCGGTGCTCCCAGTGATAGAAGTCATGGAAGTCATGCCCACGCATCGCGGCCACTGAGAACTGCGTGAACTCCATCCAGCGCGCGAGCTCCTCATGCAGCAGCGGCTCTTCGCCGAAGCGCGACTGCGCATACTTCTTCGCCAGCAGCTCAGGCGTCGGCTCGAGCGCGGAGGTATCCCGATACATCCCCGTGATCACGGCGCCGCCGACGCCGAAGAGCGTCGTGGCCTTGGCGGGGCTGCCGAGGTAGAGGGCGTTGGCGAGGTTGGCGAAGCGCTGCCAGGTGGGGAACGTCGTCGCGTAGAGCTTGCCCATCTCAGACCGCGGGCTCAGCGGCGGGATGTCGATCGGGATGTGGTGCAGCTGCGCCGCCGCGGCAAGCCTGCTCGCGGCCATCATGTCGAAGAAGCTGCTCTTCCCGGTGCTGCGGAACGCGTGATAGGTCATCGTGAGCGCGCCGGCGCGCTGCAGGTCGGGGAGCCCGGCCTGCAGGATCGCCTTCGAATCGCGGCCAGCGGTGAGCGCGAGCACCGTCACGGGTGCGACCGAGATCCAGTTGCGCACCTGCTGGATCAGATCGTCGCGGAACCGCTCGCTCGCCTCCAACGGGGCCAGCTCGACGCGATCCTCGAAAGGGAAGAAGCGCTCGTGCACGACCTCGGTGCCGCGCACCGTGAGACGCGCGTTGGCATAGAGCTGCTCGACCTCGTCGTGCGGTGTGATGAGCCCGGGCAGCCACCGGCCGGCGGGGTCGACGTAGTCGGGATGGCCCAGCACCCACCGCATCCGAGCGTTGTCGAGCCCGCCCGCGAGCTGCGACAGGATCGCCGTGTGCGAGGCGAGCGCGACGCCGGCGGCCCCGCGGTGCCAGAAGACCGAGCGCGTCGCGAGCGGATCCCCATAGACCTCGAGCCTGTCGCCGCGCGCGACCAGCACGACATACCGACCAGAGAGCCAGGCGATCGTCTCGTCGAGCGCCCGCGTCTGCTCGTCGACGCCCGGATGCTTCGACACGGCACGCAGGATGCGCTCGGCGATGCGGTCGCGCGTCTTCGGCCCGCCGTCGTCGAAGGCTTGGCCGAGCACGAGCACCTCAGCGACCGAGGATGCGGCGTGCTGCCGCTCGAGCACGGTGTCGAGCCGCACGTGCCAGCGGCCGATGCTCAGGTGATCCCAGCCCTCGCGCGGCGAGAAGGCCGAAGGCCCGTCGGTGACCACGAAGCCCTTGGCGAAGACGTTCTGGTAGCCCCACACCTTGTAGCCGGGCCGCAGCAGCTGCTCGCGGCGCCCCAGGTCGTCAACAGCCTTGCGGCGTCGCCGCTCGTCGCGATTGCCGAGCAGGGCGTCGAGCATGGCGTGGCTCCAGGGTGGTGCGGAACGCGGGCGAGCGTCGAGCGGCCGCGGCTGTCCTCCGAGGGTAGCGAAGGGTCAGTGAACGAGCGTCCGGTGCGAGCGGCGCCGGGCAGCGCGCACGACCCCTTCGATGCTGACCGCGAGCACGACACCGATCACCGCACCGAGGCTGTTCGCCACGATGTCCTGCACCGACGCCACACGACCCGGCATGAAGTGCTGCGTGAGCTCGATGCCGACGGTCGCGGCGACGCTCAGCCCCAGCGCGACCCACCACCGCCGAGCCCCGAGCACGAACGCGAGCAGCAGCGCGAGCGGCACGAACATCGCCACGTTGGCGAGCACCTCCAGGCGCGTCCAGTAGAGCCACTCGAACATCTCGCGCGCGTGCAGCCACTCGAGCCCGCTCAGCACGCGCGGCTTCACCCGCAGCAGCAGGTGGCTCGGCCACAGCGTGAGGAGCGCGACGACCGGGAGCGCCAGCAGCAGCCCGATCACGCCCAGCGCTCGCAGCGGGGCCGCGCTCCGCGACGCGCGGTGCAGCACGACGACCGGCGCGGTGGCCGGCCAGGTGCCGACCGGCCCAGTCCCCTGGTGCGCGGCGCGGTCGAGTGCAGTCATGCCTCCATTCTCCCGAGCCCACCTGTGGCGCGCCTAGCACGAGCGCTAGGTTCGAGCCATGCCGCGGCACGCCGAATCGACGCATCCCTCTGAGGCGGTGTTCCGCATCCTGACCGTCTGCACGGGCAACATCTGCCGCTCGCCGCAGGCCGAGCAGCTGCTGCGCGCGCGGCTCCCGGCGGCACTGCCGGGCGCTGAGCCCGGGCAGATCGAGGTGACGAGCGCCGGCACGATGGCGCGCGACGGCGACTCCATGGAGCAGCACGCGGCTGCCGAGGCGGTGCGCCTCGGGGTGGCGGATGCTGCAGCGCACAGGGCGCGCAGGCTGCTGCCCGCGCAGGTGCAGGAGGCAGATCTCGTCTTGGGGCTCGCGCAGGAGCACCGCGGTGCCGCCGTGCGCGCCGTGCCGAGGGTGAACCACCGTGCCTTCACGCTCATCGAGTTCACGCGCGTGGTCGAGGCGCTGGCCGATGGCAGTGCGGCGCGTGCGGTCGAGCCGCTCGGTGCCGATGGGGTCGTGGGCTTCCTGCATCGCGTCGTGGCGGCCGCCGAGGTGCGGGGGCTGATGCCGCAGTCACTGCGGCAGGGGATCGACATCGACGACCCCTATGGCCGCTCCGCAGCTGTCTACCGACGGTCGGCGGATGCGGTGGCCGAGCACGTCGACCGGCTTGCAGCCGCGCTCGGCGCGCTCGCGAGAGGATAGGGGCGTGAAGCCTCTGCAGACCCTGCGCACCGGACTCTGGCATCTGCGCAAGGGCGGGGTGGGGCAGCTGGAAGCATGGCGGCTCCGTCGGCGGATGGCGGAGCGCAACGGCGCCGCTGGCGCCGTCAAGCCGGGCCTCGCCGAGTCGATGCCGGAATGGCCGGTCGCCGACCGCGGCACCCGCAGGCCGCAGCTGCGCGTCGGCACGATCATGGACACCTTCTCGGCCAGCGCGTGGGGCTACGAGTTCGACGTCGTCGAGCTGAAGCCCAAGGAGTGGCAGGAGCAGCTCGAGCGGCAGCCGATCGACGTGCTGTTCGTCGAGTCGGCGTGGTCGGGATCCCGGGGAGCGTGGAAGTTCCAGCTCAGTGGGCCGAAGGCGCCGCCCGAGGCGCTGCGCGAGCTCGTCGCCCACTGTCGTGAGCACGGCATCCCCTCGGTCTTCTGGAACAAGGAGGATCCGCCGCACTTCGAGGACTTCCTCGACACCGCCCGGCTGTTCGATCGCGTCTTCACCACCGACGCCGACCTCATCGACCAGTACCGCGAGGCGCTCGGCCATGACCGGGTCGACGTGCTCGGCTTCGCCGCCCAGCCCGCCCTGCACCACCCGATGCGCCAGAAGGGGCTGCACCAGACGCTCGATGTCGGCTTCGGCGGCAGCTATTGGTCGCACAAGTTTCCCGAGCGACAGGCGCAGATGGATCTGCTGCTCGGCGCGGCAGCGGAGGTCGCGGAGCGCCGCGGCATCGGCTTCGACATCTACTCGCGCTTCGAGGATGACCCGAAGTACCGCTTCCCCGAGCCCTTCGCGTCGCACGTGCGCGGCTCACTCCCGTATGAGCGGATGCTGACGGCCTATCGCGCATACAAGGTGATGCTCAACGTGAACTCGGTCGTCGGCAGCCCGACGATGCTCGCGCGACGCGTCTTCGAGGTGCTCGCGAGCGGCACGCCCGTCGTGACGACGCGCAGCCCCGCGGTGGAGCACTGGTTCGACGACAGCGAGATCTCGATCGTCGACGACCAGGAGGAGGCCGCGCTCACCTTGCGCGCGCTGGTGCGCTCGCCCGAGCTGCGCGACCGCCAGGTGCACTTGGCGCAGCGGCGCATCTGGCGCGAGCACACGTTCTCGCACCGGGCCACGCAGGTGCTCGAATCGGTCGGCATCCCGGATCCCGCCGCCTGGCGCCAGCCCCGCGTGAGCATCATCGCGCCCACCATCCGGCCGCACCTGGTGCCGGGCATCATCGCGACCGCAGGACGCCAGGTGGATGTCGATGTGCAGCTCGTGCTGCTGCTGCACGGCTTCGAGCTCGACGAGGCCGAGCTGCAGGCGCTCGCCCGCGACGCCGGCGTCAGCGAGCTCGTGGTGCTGCACGGCGCCGCGGAGGCGTCGCTCGGCACCAACCTCAACCTGCTGGTGCAGGCCGCCGACGGCGACATCGTCGCGAAGTTCGATGACGACGACACCTACGGTGACCGATACCTGTCGGACGCCTGCTTCGCGCTCGACTACTCGCGCGCCGAGCTCGTCGGCAAGCAGGCCCGCTATCTCTACCTCGAGTCGATCGACGCGACGGTGCTGCAGTCGCCGGAGCGCGAGCACCAATGGACCGACATGGTCGGCGGGCCGACGATGGTCGGGCCGCGGTCGAGCTTCCTCGCGCATCCGTTCGAAGACCGCACGCTCGGCGAGGACACCGCGTTCCAGCGCGCGATCGTCGCGGCCGGCGGCGGAATCTACAGCGCTGACCGCTTCAACTTCATTCAGCTGAGGGGCGCCCGCAGTGGCCACACCTGGCACACGGAGGACGAGCGGGTGCTGGCGAATGGCGACGTTCGAACTTTTGGAATGGCGAGCAAGCACATCCTGCTCTGATCGGCCAGCGGCTCAGTCGTCGCCAGACGTTTCCTCTACGGGGTGTTGCTCGGCGGCATGTAGTCCGCTGATGCCGTGGACCTCGCGCACCTGCCACAGCACCTCGCGATAGACCTCGGGCGTGTAGTGGAAGGGAGCGAGGCCCCAACGGTGGTTCGGGTCGGCGAGCACCTTCTCGACCGGCAGCTCCACCATGTGGTGGCCGGTCTGGCGCAGGTAGTCGTAGTAGCGCTGGTAGTTCTTGTTTGCGTCGCCCGCCCGCACGCCCATGCTCCACGGGGTCGTCTTGCCCTCCGTGGTGCGCAGCGCCCAGGGCACGTCGAGCACGATCGTGCGGTCGAAGAGATTTAGTTTGCGCAGCCGCTCGTCGAAAGCGTCGACGTGCTTGGTCCAGAGGGCAAAGTGATCGTTGCTGCCCAAGGGGATGTGCTCGGCCTCCTCGAGCACTGATGACACGGACTCGGCACGGATGGTGTCGATGCTTCGGGTCACGATCGAGCCGTCAGGGAAGCGGTGCACTCCGTGCCGCTCGTCGGCGAGATCCCAGAGGAGGACATCGAGCTCTCCCGCCATGCCGTCGAGTCGATCCAGGAGGTTCCCGACGAAATCTGCGCGGATCATGCGCTCTTGGAACTTCGACGTGATGCCGAGCGAATCTGGCAGGTGTCCCGAGGCGTCTACGCCCGCCGAGATGAGCGACTGTCGTGCGACGTACCCACGCAGGTCGATGCTGTCGGCGTCAGCGAATTCGATCGTGTCGCGGGCGACGCAACTCCCAAACACCATCACTCGGGTGGCGGTGCCTTCAGGCTGTGTCACTGGACTCCAACGATGCAGAGACGGCGCCGTGCGCCGTGAGGATGAGGTCCAAGATACCGGTCTGGTGGACTGCCGCCGCCCGCGCGCTGCTTGGGCGGCGGGCGTCAGGCACATGGGACAGTAGGTTTGGGTCTTGGATCGTGTAGTCACGCTGACCCGAGGTTGCTCCAACATGGATTGGCCGACGTCACAACGAGGAATGGAATCAACGAGGACCCGTATGGAAACCGATCAGATCGTTTGCGTCGTTGGGCTCGGCTATATCGGCTTGCCGACCGCGGCAATTCTGGCGGCGAACGGGAGCACCGTGATCGGCGTAGATGTCAACGAGCGACACGTTGACGAGGTCAACGCCGGACGAGTCCCCTTTGTTGAACCAGATCTTGAATCTGTTGTGGCAGGCGTGGTCGCGCAGGGGCGGCTGCGAGCTCAAGCCCAGGTGCCGGAGGCGGCGATCTTCATTGTGGCCGTGCCGACGCCCGTCACGACGACGCATGAGGTAGACGACTCGTTCGTCCTGGCTGCGGCTGACTCGATCGCGCCGAAGCTGCACGGCGGTGAGTTGATCATCCTCGAATCGACTTCGCCTCCCGGGCTCACTGAACGAATGGCAGAGCGCATCTTGGCGCTCCGAACCGACCTGACAGGTGGCTCAGGGGAGTCGAACAGTCTTTACTTCGCCCACTGTCCAGAGCGAGTCTTGCCCGGCCGGATCATGGTCGAGATCGTCAGCAACGACCGAATCATCGGTGGAGTCACGCCCGATGCCGCCGAGCGAGCGCGCGAGCTGTACGCCACCTTCTGCAGAGGAGAACTTCTGCTCACGGATGCGCGGACGTCGGAGATGGCCAAGCTGGCCGAGAATTCTTACCGCGATCTCAACATCGCTTTCGCGAACGAGTTGTCTGTCATCAGTGACCGTCTTGGCATCGATGTTTGGGAACTGATCGAGCTCGCGAACCACCACCCTCGAGTGGATATTCTGAAGCCGGGCCCGGGAGTCGGCGGTCATTGCATCGCAGTGGACCCGTGGTTCATCGTCGCTGCCGCACCAGACGACGCGAGACTTGTGCGCCTGGCCCGCGAGGTCAACGACGCTAAGCCCGCATTTGTTCTGGAACAGGTGCTAGCAAAGGCTGCTCGATACCGCACGCCAGTGATCGCTGCGCTCGGGATCGCATTCAAGGCAGACATTGACGACCTACGTGAGTCGCCGTCAAAGGCGATAGTGGAGAACCTCGCCATCGCTCTGGCGCACGGAACATTGCTGGTCGTTGAGCCGAACGTGAGCGACCTTCCGGATGAGCTGGCCAAACTCGACAACGTTGAACTTGTCGACGTGCATGCAGCGATCGGACGCGCAGACATCGTGCTAGTACTCGTCGATCATCAGCCGTTCAAGACTCTTGATCGCGCGTTGTTGAAGGAGAAGGTCCTCGTGGACACCAAGGGACTATTTCGGTGAAGTGCTCGGTCACACTCGGCGAAGAGGCAGCGGCAAGGTGCGACTGCTGCTCCTGAGTCACTACTTCGAGCCTGAGAACGGTGCTCCGCAGCGCCGATGGCGCGCACTGATCGATCGTTTCGTCGAGCGGGGGGTTGAAGTGGACGTCGTCGCCCCTGCTCCGCACTATCCGTCCGGTCGCCTGATTGCCGCTCACAGAGCAGGGTCGAGTCCGGGACAAACGGAGACTGGCCCGAAGGGCGATCGCGTCCACCGAGTGTCGTTTATTCGCCACGACGGAAGCATCTTGAGGCGCACGCTGGACCATGTCTGGGTCTCGCTGGTTAGTGCCCGTCGCGTCGGTTCGTTGATGAGGGACGAAGCGCATCGCCCCGACGTCGTGGTTGTTACCGCCCCAGCCCTGCCCACGATCGTGGCCGGACGCTGGATTGCGAAGAGACATCGCGTCCCCTTGATCATCGAGATGCGAGACGCATGGCCAGACCTCGTCTCCCACACTCCTGGTCTCCGCGGAGGCCGTTCACTCAAGTCTTCTGTGAAGGATTCTCTGCATACTGCCATTACGTCGCTCCAGAAGGCAGCCGATGTGGTGGTCACAACCACTCAGAGTTTTGCAGAGGTTCTCCGCCGACGTGGTGTCAAGGACACCGTGGTGATCCGCAACGGGACCGATCCGGAGAGGTACGAAGCGATCGGCCGAGCTGGGGCGGACCATGACAACTTGCGTGTGCTATATATGGGCACGATTGGGCGCAGTCAGGGACTGGAGGCAATCGTGCATGCGGCGGCCCGGCTTAGCGCGGAGCAGATCCCGATCGAGGTGCGCGTTGTCGGCGCAGGGGCGGACCACGCTCGTCTAAGGAGCTTGAACGGCCAACTCGGGAATCCGATTGACCTTCGACCCGCGGTCCTGCCCGAAGAGGTCATGGATCACTATCGTTGGGCGGACACGTGTGTCGTCTCTCTCCGAGATTGGGAACCGTTCAAGTGGACAGTACCTTCGAAGCTGTATGAACTGATGGCCACAGGGAAGCACCTGACCGCAATGCTTGCTGGTGAAGCTGCTGCGATCGTCGAGGAAACGCAATGCGGTTTGCTCGTCGAGCCCGGCGACGTTGACGGCCTCGTAGCGGGTTGGCGAACGCTGGCTGCCGACCGCTCGCAGTTGGAGATTGGCGATGGGGGGCGCGGTTGGGTGCGTGCAAACGTCACCTATGATCGTCTGGCCGAACTGTATCTAGAGTTGTTCGACAGGCTTGCAGGCACCCAGCAGCGCGTCGCGCGATGAAGATGGCACTCGGACTCGAGCGAACTTCCTCGGAGAGAAGAGATCAAATGGCCATCGAGTCGAACTCTGAGCCTTCGGCCAGCGAGGCTGAGGTTGACAGCCAGAGCTACGCAGCACCGAGGGTGAGTCCAGTCGTGAGCAACAACTGGGTGGTGTACGCGGAACCCGAGGCGCGCCTGCACCGCGTCGAGCTTCACGGCAGCGTTTGGGTGGGCTTCGCGTCGTACGTGAACTCTGGAGCGATCCGCTCGTACGTCGAGATCGGTCGGTATTGCAGCATTGGCCGTGATGTCTCCCTGGGACTAGGCCACCACAACATCAAGGGAATCTCGGGATCGCCATTCTTCGCTGGCTTGACGGTGGACAAGATGCCGCTGGCGGCGGAGAACCCGCGTCGTCGCGTGATTATCGGTCACGATGTATGGATCGGCGATGGCGTCAAGATCCTGTCAGGCGTGACGGTAGGGCATGGAGCGGTCCTGGCCGCGGGTTGTGTCGTCACCAAGGATGTGCAGCCCTACGAAATCGTTGGCGGAGTGCCTGCACGCACGCTCACGTGGCGCTTTGAACCCGAGACGATTGATAAGCTACTGCGACTCGAGTGGTGGAATATTGCGCCGGGTTGGCTTCGCGGCAATCTCTTTGGCGACATTCAGAACTGCATATCGGTACTCGAGAGTGCTGGGGCGCACGCTCCACAGTTCGCGCTGCCTCGAATCGCCGTGCGGCCGGAGTCGGTCGCTGCAGCGCCTTCGACATCCACTAGGTCGGCCCCCTAGCGGCAGTAGCGCCATCGCCGAACGGTGGCGCGCCAGTCCCAGCGTGCGCGCGAGACCCTGCCAGATCGCTCCGATGCGCCGCAGAGCAGATGCGTCGAGCCGCTGGGATCCGGTTCGAGATGATTCACCGCGGGTCGATCACTGCTACGCATGGGCAAATGCCTTGGTACCGCCCCAGCAACCCTGCCGGCGAGACTAGCCAGGAAACCGGTCCTGCCTCGGAGGTGAGCCAGGGGCGCCCCTCCATGCCATGAAGCGGCGAATCCTGTCGGTTGTGTCAGCGCGATTGAGCGGGAAGTGGCCGCCTCGGTTGAGATTCCAAGCGGAGTAAAGTTCGATCTCCCCGGTGTGCGCACCCCAGCCGTGGTCGTGGGAAATTTGCATAGTCTGATCGACGAAGTAGCGGAATTGACTGAGGATATGCGTACGATCGCGGAGATTTTGGAGGTACATGTAGTCTGGCACGTGCTTTTCGTGGAAGAATCTGTGCGTCGCGTCGACCCTGTGAAGTAGTTCTTCAGGCACTTCCTGAATCCTCGGGACCCCGAAAGCGACACGCGCAGCATGGTGTGCCTCGTTCTGATGTGAGTAGGCACGCATATCTACTTGCGGGATATCGACAACGACTCTGGAACCCGGAAAGCATGCCGCCATTTGGAACGATGAGAAACCACCTGCGGAGCCCCCAGTGAAGACTACTTGCTCCGGTCGGAGGCCGAGCTCCGCCGCGACCCGGCTCACAATACCCGCAAACTCGCGCGCCGTGTCTCTGGTCGTGGTTCCGAACCACCAACCGGCGTTCAGTGTTTCGTCGAGGTACAGGTTGGGATCGTTGACGGCAATGTAAGAGGCCCCGGGAAGGTCCTCCGCCCAACTCCACCGTTGGAAAAGCGGAACCTGTACGGAATTGCGAACGAGTGCGCTCTGCCCGAACACGATGAGCAGCTGGCTACCGGTCTTGAGGTCCATCAAGAAGTCGTACCTCATGCCATCGGCGTGGATTGTGGTATGCCCAGCGTCGCCTGGTCGGGGCCGGAAGTCGTCCAATGTCGCGTACTCATACCGACCATCAGGGAAGTCCGTCTTCGTGGGCTTGAAAACGCTACCGCTGGGTTGCATGCGAACGAACCGGGCGAGATGGCCGCCGACTCGCTTGGCGAACTCATCGGGATCGTCAGTTGGAATTCCGACGACAAGGACCCGATCGTCTTGAACCAGGCGGTGGAAACGCACCAGCGCGATCAAGCGAGTTCGAGGAGGCAAGGTAGCGGCGAGCTCACTAAGATTCGTTGACCCGTCGGCACTGAAATCAGTCGTGAACACTACTGCTTGTTCATCACCGCGCGATTGACTCCAATACTCGACGAACGAAACGAGGTTCGCGAGGGTGTCTCGACTCCGGTCAAAGCTACTTGTCAGATTGTGGCGATGGATCTGGAAGGTTTCGAAGTAGGCGTCGATGGCGGTACCGGGGGCATCAATTGAAGCCACCCACCGGATAAGCTGATCGCTGAACATATTTCCTGTATCCACTCGTAGGGGTCCGCGACATCGACCGCTTCTTTGAGGGCGACTATTCAAATTAACTGGTGCTGGCCGTTGCGGGTGGGCCCCATCCGAAACGACGAATCGTTCCGTAAGCATACCTAGGCTCGGTACCGTCCGAGAGCAGGCGGCGGGGGTCGAGAGGGGTGGCTTCGGCCGACCAAGGGTCTCGACCGGCGTCGGCCGCAGCTTCGTCGCCCTCGCCGCGGCGCGCGAGCCCGACACTACGGCCGACTAGTATTTGCGGCGGAAGTCGAATGGGGATGGCATGGGACGCGAAGTAACAATCATCGGTCAGGGATACGTGGGCCTTCCGTTGGCCCAGGCTGCGACCGAAGGCGGCTGGACAGTGCACGGCCTGGATGTGAGCGACCGGATTACCTCCGCGCTCAACGCCGGCCGCTCGCACGTTGGCGACCTGAGCGATGCGGACATCGCGACGATGCTCGACGCAGGTTACCGAGCCACCACCGATCCAAGCGTGATCACTCGCTCGCAGGTTGTCGTGATCTGCGTGCCGACCCCGCTCGGTGATGGTGGAGGACCCGATCTCGCAGCGGTGCGCGGCGCCGCTTCAACGATCGGCCGATACCTGAAGGCCGGCACATTGGTTCTGCTTGAGTCGACCACTTACCCGGGCACGACCGAGGACGTGCTCGCACCGATTCTCGAGGAGGGAAGTGGGCTCAAGGCGGGCCAAGGTTTCGAAGTCGCGTTCTCCCCGGAGCGGGTTAACCCCGGTGACCCCGTGTACGGCATTAAGAACACGCCGAAGCTGGTCGGTGGAATGGGCCCGACCGCTACGAAGCTGGCGATCGACTTCTACTCGTCCTTCGTGGATGAGGTCGTGCCTCTGTCGGGTCCGAAGGAGGCCGAGACAGCGAAGCTGCTCGAGAACACCTTCCGACACGTAAACATCGCTCTCGTGAACGAGATGGCAAAGTTCTGCCATGAGATGGGAATCGACATCTGGGAAGTGATCCGCGGTGCGGGAACCAAGCCGTTCGGCTTCATGAAGTTCACTCCCGGCCCTGGTGTTGGCGGCCATTGCATCCCAATCGATCCGAACTACCTCGCGTTTGAGGTCAAGAACCAGCTCGGTTACCCCTTCCGGTTTGTTGAGCTTGCCCAGGAGATCAACAACTCCATGCCGGACTACGTGGTCACGCGCGTCTCCAGACTCCTCAACGATCAGTCCCGGTCGGTTCGGGGCGCGCGCGTGCTGCTGCTAGGCGTCACGTACAAGCCCGACATTGCGGATCAGCGCGAGTCTCCCTCGATTGCGGTCGCTGACCGGCTGCGGGAGTTGGGGGCGGAGGTGTCGTTCCATGACCCTTACGTCTCCAATTGGCGACTGGCCAGCGGCGTGCTAGAGCGAGTCGAGAACCTTGATGACGCGCTGCAGGGCTCTGACGTCGCGGTGCTGCTGCAGGCTCACTCGGCATACGATCTGCGCGCGCTGCAGGACAAAGCCAGTTTGTTCTTCGACACTCGCGGCAAGACTGACGGACTGAAGCTCTGACGAGCCAGGCAGCGGGGCGGATTAGGTGATGTTCCGGAACCGGAGGCTCCGGCCGCGGCCCATAGAGGTTGTCGTCGCGGCGGCCATAGCTGGAGTGAAGAGCCTCGGTGTTCTGGTGACCGTGCTGGCCGAGGGGGATGCCCTGGAGCTCGCGGTTGTGTGGTGGCTGGTTTCCGATGCAGTCGCGTTCGGGCTGCTCGCGCTTGCGATCGTTTGGACGCTGCGGGTGTTGACTGGTCGAGTCCACACTCAAGTGGTCCTGGCTCTCAAGGAGCAGGCTGATCGCGTCATCGCTGAGGTGCGTTCTGTTAGAGAGAAGCAATCGCGACACGAGTATCGGCATGCGCTGCAGCTGAGTGAGCTGCGGCGTGAACTGGCTGACGTGCGAAGCGACACGGAGTATGTCGCGGGTAGGCAGGAGCGCGTCGGCACAACGCCGTCAGAGAGCCTGCGCGTTCTCATGGTGACCAGTAACGGCGCCGGGCTCGGGCACCTGACGCGATGCCTCGCCCTCGCAGCGGAGTTCCCTTTGGGCTGGTCCGTCGATATTCTGACCCTCTCCACCGGCTGGCGCAGAGTGGACCCTGGAGCGGCGGCGCTGCACTACTTTCCCAGTAAAGATCGGCTGGGACTGCCACAGCCTGAGTGGCACCGACGCTTTGCTCGGGCGTTTGCTGCGCTTGCAGACGATCTCAAGCCTGATGTCATTTTCTTCGACGGCACCGTCGTCTATCGAGGCGTGCACGAGACAGCGCGCCAGCGTTCGATCCCGTTCATCTGGATCGTGCGGGGCGGCTGGAAGGCCGGCATCGCAACTGAGCAGACGAAATCTCCGGAGCGCATCGCTGACGGGGTCCTCCTTCCAGCGGACTTTGCGATCGGAGAAGAGCAGGCCCCGGTGTCGACGGATCGGGTCGCGGTGCTCCGGACGCCACCGCTGGTATATGCCCCCTCCGTCCTTGATGGTCGAGCTGCGCGCGAGGCACTTGGGCTCGCGGAGCGAGAGCGACATGTACTCGTGCAACTGGGCGCCGGGAACATCGACGATATTGGCGACAAGCTTCTAGCAGTGGTTGCTGCGATCGAGAGGCTCGGTGGAAACTGGAGAGCGGTCGTGGTGGATTCGCCCATCACTGGACAGCTCGCGGAACTTCCTGAGCACGTCTCCCGAATCGCGGCCTACCCGTTGTCGCGCTACTACCGAGCGTTTGAGTTTGTCGTCGTCGCCGCCGGCTACAACACCGTGCAGGAGGTGATTGCTCTGCGTGTGCCGGCAGTTCTCGTTCCGAATCATGAGACGCTGACCGACGATCAGGGTGGACGCGCCGCAGCAGCTGCCGATCGGGGCCTGGTGCTGAGCGCTTCGACTCTGGAGCAGATCGCCACCGGAGTTGAGGCACTCGCGCGAGACGATCAACGTGCAACCCTGCTGGCTGCCTTGGAAGGACTTGGCTTGGAGCGCCACGCGATAGAAATTGCTCCCTGGGTCGAAGACGTGATCGCGCAGGCCGCACTCACTAGTCGCGTTACTGTGGCGAAGTCAGCGAATCTGAAGTTGGCTGAGACAGTCGCGGCCGATGCACCGACTACCGAAACGGAGCGATAGTTGAGCCCCCAGGACCAGCGGGATCTCGAGGAAGTCCAGATCACCGTCGAGGGCTCGCCTTTGCGGATGTTCGGGTACCCCGAAGATCACATCTTCGATCGGATCAAGAGTCGTCGCGAGCCATATGAGCACGACTTGCTCACGTTTGTGCATGAGGTGTTGGGGTCGCGTCCGAGTGGCGTCGTGGTGGATGTCGGCGCGAATCTTGGCAACCACACTGTGTACTTCGCTGCAGTGATGGGGCGTGAAGTCATAGCAGTTGAGCCTGAGCCGGAGAACCTCAAGGCGTTGAGGAAGAACATCGACGCGAACGGCATCGTCGATCGGGTCGAGGTCCACGCTGTTGCGGCTTGGAATGACTTCGGCCATGTCGAGCTAGAGCAGCAAATCGAGGGCAATCGCGGCACTTTCAGCGCTCTGGCGCGGGACGACGGCCCTATCGTTGGCGAGCCGCTCGACTCGATCGTCGGCGATCAAGAGGTTGCGCTGGTCAAGATCGATGTCGAGGGTGCTGAGGCCAGGGTCATCGAGGGGGCGCTGGCAATACTTGAACGGTGGCATCCAGTACTCGTCGTAGAGAGCCATGGTCCACGGGCGATCGCATCGATCTCGAAGCACCTTGAGCCGCTTGGCTATCGCCGCAGCGCCGTGCTCGGCCTCAGCGACAACTACATGTGGGTAGCGCCGCCCGAGACCGCCAACGAGATCGGCAAATTGTTCAACCTGGAGACCGCAAGGAAATTCCAGAAGCTGGTGCTGCACAACTCCGATGTGCAGGGTCGACGCCTCCTTGCACTCGGCGAACACCTCGATGAGCTGTCGGACGCGGTCGCGAAAGCTTCTACGTTCGAGGCCGATGCTAAGCAAGGCATCGCATCGCGGATCAGCGACCTTACCCGGCAGCTCCATAGCGCGTTTGATGAGCGCCGGCGCTTCGAGCGCCAGGCGCTGAGTCACTCCGGTGCCCAGAGCGAACGACTCGAAGTGCTCGGGAGTGCGCTCGGAGAATTCAGCAACGTCGTCGCCCAGGGCAAGGTCGGGGGAGAGCTCGCTGAGGAGAGGGTGTCCGCCGAGCTTCGCAGCATCGACGAGGCACTCCGCCTCTCGGATGAAAGCACGAGGCGACTCGGGGACGTGGCTGTCCAACGAGTCAGCGAGCAGGACGCCCGTCTGGGAGAGCTCGACCAGAAAATCGTGGACGTGTCGTCGACAGTTGCGAACGCGGAGGACATCCGCGACCACCTCGCGTCCGCCATCAACAGTTTGGACGACCGGATCCGGGAATCCGTCGATGAAATCGTCGGCGGTCATGTTGCCGCCATTGATGAAGCACGAAGTGATCGAGAGTTGTTCAGGGAGCAGCGCGATCGGGTAGCGCGTGCGTACGCTCAACTGTCGCGGCGCTACGCACAGGCGCATCCCGGTGAGTGGTCTACCGGCGCTGCGATCCGAGGCGCACTTGGTACTGGTGAACTGAGTGAGCTTGTCCAGGAAATCCTGGATCGGCCGGACATCGACGCAGTCGCAACGTCGCCGACTGATGGCACGCGCGAACTACGGATGGCCCGTCGTGGTCGGGACCCGATTCGGATTGGCATTGCCTCGATGCCAGGACGCGAGGAGGCATTAGCGCAGGTGCTGCGAATACTCTCGCCGCAAGCAGATGAGGTCTTCGTCTATCTCAACAACTCGGAGGAAGTGCCCCCGGAGCTTCATGCGTTGCACAATGTCCGCTATTTCACGGGCCCCGACCTCGGCGACCGAGGCAAGTTTAGTTTTCTGGATGGCTTCAGCGGGTATTACCTAACCTGCGACGACGATATTGCCTACGCGCGATATCACGTGTCGAGCATCATTGACGGTATCGAGAGATACGGGCGCAAGGCGATCGTGGGTTGGCACGGATCGCTCTTCACTGAGGAGTTCGAGAAGTTCTACGAATCTCGGTCACGCAAAGTCCTGTCGTTCCGGTTCCTTCGCGGCAAGGACACCGGCGTTCACTTGCTGGGCACCGGCGTGTGCGGGTTCCACACCGACACCGCCCGGCCGCAATTCGAGGAGTTTGTCCACCCGAACATGGCCGACGCGTTCCTCGCGATCCATGCTCAGAGTCGCGAGATTCCCATGGTGGTCCTGGCCCATCAGGGCGGAGAGGCGATTCCGATAGACACGCCTGGGTCTATCTCGGCAGCCTCTCTGGGCAAGGACGAGCGAGGCAAGAAGGCGTTCGACGTGGCCGCTACGGTCACAGGTCTGATTAAGGAGCAAATGCCCTGGCAGGTGATGACCGCCGAACCTGTCTTTGTTCGTGATCGCTACCGTGTCGCGATCGTGGGTCGAACGGATAGGGCGCGCTGGAAGAAGGGCGGGATACTGAAGTCCTGCCATCTGACTCGAGAGATGTTGCTCGCCCACGGCTGGGATGCCTACATGGCGGACATCGAAACCGGTGATCCGATGGGCCTTGAGGGGTACAAACCCGATCTGGTCATGGTGTATGTCGGCGATCCGGAGCGCCCTGACTTCGCACGAGTGATTGAGATCGTGGAATCGCACGCAGCCCAGGGCAGAAAGGTGCTTGTCAATCTGTCTGACAACGCTCGCCCGACGCGTCACGACGCCATTGTCGAGAGGATGCGCATCTGGGGCTCAAAATTCCCGGGGCGCATCAAAATGATGACGTTCTCCGCGGAAGCGGGGCGGCGCCCAGGCTTGCAGGAAGTTTCGGACAACGGCCTCGTCGTGCCTATCCCGAAGACGCTCGTGTATGAGGACACGGGGGTGGCGAACTTCTCTGATTCGTCCGCCATCTTCGTTGGGGACATTGCGAAGCTCTCGGATGCGAGTCTGATCGGCGGCGAGGGTCGCGCCTGGATCGACGGCATCCGCCGAGCTGTTCCGGAGGCGAAGATCGTAGGCGTCAGGCAATACTCGCCACGTTTCGCAGTGGATCTGGGTATTGACGAGGTGTGGCCGTTCCTGCAGGGCCGAGAGTTTGTGGATCGTCTTCAGGAGGTCCGAGTTGCTGTCAGCGCAGTGAAGTTCGCAACTTTCGAGATGGTGCCAGTAGAAGTCGCGGCGCTGGGGATTCCGACGTTCTATCGTGCGATGCCGCATTCGCTTTCGACATACCTCGGCCAGTCGGGGATCGAAGTCGACTCCGTTGAGGAGTTGGAGAGCCGTCTTCCGTCGGTGTACCGCGACCCGCTTCTGTGGCGTGGCTACTCAGAAGCTGGCAGATTGCGCGCGGCCAGCGCCGACTTCCAGTATGCATCGGCGAGCATGATCGTCGAGTTAGCCGCCTTTATCAAGGAAAAGGGAACAAAGTGACTCGCGTCCGACTGCGTCCGTACTTGCTGGTGGCGGTGCTTGTCGCCGTGATCCCGTTCGCCTGGGGTGTGCTGTGGGGTGCTGATGCAGGCGCCACGGTCGTTGCATCGGTGATGTTCCTCGCGCTCGCCGCAGAGGTAATTCTTGCGGTGTTGGCGATCCTGTCGTCCCTCAGGGAGAGCGCCAGATCTACCGAGAGGCGTATTGAGAAGGCGCGCTCTCAGCTGGACTGGCGCGCTCAGTACGAAACCAGCAGCCTGTTCAAGTCTCTGAAGACGCTGCATCAGGACAATGTCGCCGGTTGGCGCCAGTTGGGTGATCACCCTCACGGAGCCAGACGGCAGACTGACAGGGCAGTCAAGGCCCTCATGGTGCAGGCAGAAATTCTGCGTGGGCAGCACGAGGAGATCGCGCACTTGCGCAACCTTGTGGTGGAACTTGTGGCCCGCATCGACACTGCGCCAGAGAGCGCCATCGAGAAGCTTGCTTCCGCTGACCGATGGCTCGAAGCGTCGGTCGACGGGGCCGATGAGGGCCAGTCCGGAAGTCAGGTGAGGCGAGATCCTAAGCGGGGCCGGTGAGCAAGGGGTTCCGGGCGCACTGGATCAGTCAGCCCTTGAACTCATCCGGAGGATCGCCCAAGCCAAGGAGCGCGGCAACGGCTCCGACGGTGCGCTGGGCGGCGTGGCCGTCACCGTAAGGGTTGACCGCGTTCGCCATCGCTGAGTAGGCGCGTTCGTCAGTCAGCAGGTGATTCGCCTCGAACTCGATGCGGTCGCGATCGGTGCCAACGAGTCTGACTGTGCCTGCTTCCACCGCTTCGGGCCGCTCCGTCGATTCGCGCATGACCAGGACAGGCTTTCCCAAACTTGGCGCTTCCTCTTGGACGCCTCCTGAATCTGTGATCACAATTCGCGCCTTGGCCATGACTGTCGTGAACTCCGCGTATGACAGCGGCTCAGTCACGACGACATTCTCCAGTCCGACAAGAGCCGGTAGCACTGCCTCCCGGACCGCGGGATTTCTATGGATCGGCAGCACGATTGTGTGATCAGGATGGCGACGTGCGATGTTCGCGAGTGCGATGCCGATCTCATGCATTCCACTCCCCAGGCTTTCTCGCCGATGCATAGTAGCGAGAATGATCGCTCTGGAGGAGGCGAGCGCCTTGGCGAGCGCGGCATCGGTCGGCGCCGTCTTCCAAGCTGCGGCTTGGAGCAGGGCGTCGATCACCGTGTTCCCAGTCACGATGATCTTCTGCGGGTCGACCGCCTCACGGAGCAGGTTGTCGCGTGCGCCGCGCGTCGGTGCGAGATGAAGGCTAGCGACTTGGGTCACCAGCTTACGATTGCCTTCCTCCGGGAAGGGCGAACTGATGGTGCCGGTTCGCAGGCCGGCCTCGAGATGTACGACGCGCACCTGCCGATTGAACGCGGCGATGGCGGCCGCCATCGCCGTGGACGTGTCACCTTGTACGAGCACGACATCCGGTTGTTCGCTGACGAGCAGTGAATCAAGGCCAGCAATCGCGCGGGACACGAGGCCGTTCAACGGTTGGCCAGGTTTGAGCAGGTTGAGATCGTGCCTCGGTGTGACGCCGAACATCGTGTTCACTTGGTCGAGCATTTCTCTGTGCTGACCCGTCACAACTGGGACCGACTCAAATCGAGGATCGCCGTCAAAGGCCTCGATGACAGGGGCGACTTTGATCGCCTCCGGACGGGTCCCATAGACCGTCATGACGCGGAATTGCCTCATAGCAATGTGCCCACAGCCGTCATTGGGAGAAGCTTGGAGGATGGGTCTCTGTCGCGCGCAGGAGCGCGCTCTTCGCTGCTTCGTCCTTGCCCAACGCGATGCTATGCGCGTAGTAGCGATACATGTGCGCCACTTCTTCAGCAGGACCGTCAGCGATGAGCGTGCCCGCATCCAGCCAGAGCGCGCGAGTACACATCTCCTCAATTGCCTTGGCGGCGTGACTGACCAGGAAGACTGTGCCCGCGCGCGTGATCAGACCGTGCATCGCTTCCTTAGATCTTTCGGCGAAGGACGCGTCACCGGTGGACAGTGCCTCATCGATCATTAGGATCTCAGGATCCGCAGCGGCCGAGATTGCGAAGCGCAAGCGCGCTCCCATGCCGGAAGAGTAGGTCTTCATGGGCTGCTTGATCGCCTCACCGAGGCCCGCGAGCTGTTCGATGCGCTCTTTGGCGAAGTATGCCTCGTCGGGTGTCATGCCCATGGCGAGCGTGCCGAGCCAGATGTTGTCTTCGCCTGACAGCTCTGGAACCAGAGCGGCGCTGACCCCCAACAGCTGCGGCTGTGCGGAGGCGACGACGGTGCCCGCGGTCGCGGGTTGCAGGCCCGCGAGTACCCGGAGCAACGAACTCTTGCCGGAACCATTCAACCCGACGATTCCGACCATTTCGCCTTCACGCGCTGCCATCGTGATGCCGCGAAGGACGGGCCCGGTCACCGACTTTTTCGCACCGCTGCGCCACCAAGCACTGCCCTTGGACCGTCGCACCGTGTAGCGGAGGCGCACGCTCTCAGCGGCAATTGTCACCCTGGGATCGCCGCTGAGCCGCCAGCCCGTCTCGAGGTCAGTCTCGCCCATAGCGCTCCTCATCCCGCCAGAAGAGCACGAAGCCGACGGCGAGAATGCCGAACGCCCATGCGCAGAGCGCGGTCCATTGCTCGAGCGGAGGTACCGCCCCATCGTTCAGGACCGTTCGATACATGTCCAAGACGATGTAGATCGGGTTCGCTTTCACGATTGCCAGCACCGTCGGGTGCTCGATGAATCGCTCGATTGGGAACAACACTGCTGAGCCGTACATCAGGAATCGCGAGACGAAGCTCATTATCTGTACAAGATCTGGAAGTACCGACCCAAACCAGCCGAAGAAAAGTGTGAAGCCCAGGTTGAGTGTCAAGTGCAGCAGAAGGATGACTGGAAACAGCGACCACGATGCACTCGGCAGCTCATGGGGCGGAATCGCCATGATGCCGACAAGCATGATGGTGATCGCGGGGAGCGCGCTCATCAGTTCTCGGAGCACGTCGGAGACGGCTAACGCGGCCCGGGGGAACGCAAAGGCTCGAATCATCGCTTTGGAACTGCGGATGAGCGTCGCGCCGCCTGCAATCGCTCGCGATGTGAGCTGAAACATGAAGACACCAACCAGCACGAACGCCACGTAGTTGTCCATGCCGCGCGACAGCTGGAGCAGGACGCCAAAAATCAGCCAGTAGAAGGCGGCATCCATCAGCGGGCGGAGCACATGCCAAAACATGCCGAGGCGCTCGTTTGAGTACCTTGTCAATGCCTCGCCACGTGCTCCGGCCCAGATGAAGTGGCGACGGTCCCAGAGTTCGGTGAAGTACTCGCGCAGGGGCGGCCGAGTCCCGACTCTTCTCAGGTGGGTCAGATCCCCGTACTGCTCGCCTAGTTTTTTGCGCAAGGGGGGCGACAACTGGCTCGCGCCTGACTTGCGCGTCGACCATGCTCGCCGCCATTGCGATCGCAGCCCACGGTACTCAGGCCGCTGCGACGTTGAGGTCATCCGAGGTCCTGGGCAATCTGTGAGGGGGCGAGCCGGAGGCGCGTGCACTGCACGCCGCACCATGGTCCCACACTGACGGTTACGAGCCGACAATAGTGAGGGTGCGACGGTAAGTTGCACCGATGGCGGGCCAAGTTAGGGCAGAGGCTCGGAGCCGCCCAAGCTTGACCATCTGATCTCGAGCGCTGCGGTCGAGCGACAGCGCCACAATGCGATTGGCGAGAGCAAGTGCATCGTTTGGTGGTACCGCTGCACCCAAGTCCTGTAGGTCTGCGCCGATGGTCTCCAGTAGGGCAGGGAGAGCGGTCACGAGAAGGGGGCGACCGCTCGCCATTGCTTCGACTGGCTTGAGCGGCGATACCGTGCGGGTTACTGCTCGATCGAGCCTAGGTACGATGAAGAGGTCAAGCGCGTCACGATAAGCGGCGATCTTTGTGCGCGGAACGCGACCCGCGAGTATCGCCGAGCCGGTCAGGCCGGAGGCCGAGATCTGGCTCTCGAGCGACTGTCGCGCCACGCCATCGCCGGCAATGAGTGCCCGAATGTCGTGCCCCATCGTGCGACCGATTCGAACTGCCTCAAGGAGCACCTCGAAACCTTCATAGTCGACCAGTGAGGACGTGGAGCCAACCCAGAAGCCAGTGCGAGGCAGACCCAAAGATTGTCGCGCATCGGCCGGCGCCGGGGGCTGCCGTGTGAGCTGGGAAGCATCGATCCCGTTTGGCACCAAAGTGATTTTTTCACGGCTGACTCCGCGCGCGGCCAGATCGTCCCTCATGCTGCTCGAAAGGGTGAACACGGCATTCGCAGCGTTCGCGAGCTCCGCTTCGCGCTCGCGAGTCAGTCGGAAGCGCGAGCTCGCGGCAGCACGTTCACGAGCCACGTCCGAGCCGAGGCTTGCAACCCAAGTCTGCTCGAGCATCCCTCGCACCTCGTACGCCCAAGGGAGCCCGATTTGCTCGGCGACCTCGCGCACAACAAGAGCATTGAGATAGTGAGTAGTCGTCTGCAGAAAAGCGGGTCTGACGTCTAATACGCGCTGCGCCAGGGCATCCGCCTGCTGGACGAGCCTGCCGTCGGGGGTCGACGCCAGCCTTGTCGGCAACGCACGGCGGTATTCGATCCCGTCGATGACATCGACGGCTGATGCGCTTAGGCCGCCCACGATGACCGGGTAGCCGCTGCGTGTCATCGCGGTCGGCGCAAGGCCCGCATCTCGCTGTGCCAGCAGCACCGCATGGGACCGCATGGTGTATCCGGACTGCGTGTGAGGCAGGGAGTTTGTTAGCAGGTGCAGCACTCCCGAGCGGTCAGCGCGGCTATCAGCGGAGTTAGGCGCTGCCCAGCACAGGCGATTGCCCGGCGTCACAAGCGCAATCTCCGCCCGTAGAGTCCGGTGTAGCCGTGATGTCGGTGCATGTTCCTCGAGTAGCCGAATGGCCAGGGAGGCGTCGCCTAGCTGCCAGGCTGCACGCGCTCGAGGGAGTGGATGTACCTGCGCGTCGTCGACCACCAGTTCCGGCCTGCCGGCGGCGTGCGCGATCTCGGCGGCGAAACGACTCAAAGTACCCGCACCTGCAAGCTCGTCGAGAAGGGCGCGAGTCGCAACTAGGTTGCCGGCGAGCCAGACCTGAACGATCTGTTGGTCGGCTCCGCGAGCAAACCGAGACGCTGCGAGAAGCGGCTCGCGAGCAGCGGGAAACCGACGGGCGACCTGGATGCCAAATGTCACAGGATCGTTGGCCAGGGAGTTCATGGCGGTATTCGTCGCCATAGCCACGTTGCCCCCCAACCGGATTGCTCGCGAAACTCCTGTCCGCAGCGTACGAAGGCGGGGTTCGTGATGTGACATGAGGCGATCCTCCCACCCCCGCCTCAGTGCAGCTGCGCCGCGGCCTGACGCGGCTCAAACGACGAGAGGCAGTTCCGTCGCGCGTCTTGGGAACCGCAACGAGTACGCGGGCCGCGGCGAGATTCCAAGGGGTGTAGTTTGGCGGCCGACCGTCGAGGAAATTGTCGTCCGGCCAAGTCGACTCCGACGGTAGCGCAGCCCAGAGTCAGGCGATGCTGCGGAACATGGTGCTTCCTGGTGGGGTCGTCCCGAGATACCTAAGGCCATCGCCCGGCGTCGTCGATTCGTCGTCCAGCTTTCGTGCTCAACAAACGTGACTCGAACTGCGACCCAGAACATCGATGGCCGATTCTGGGCTGTCGAGCCGGTCGCCTGTGAAGCCGAGGGCGGTTACTATCGACATATGCTGAAGCTCATAATCTGGGATCTCGACGACACGCTCTGGAACGGCACGCTGGCCGAGGGTGACGAGGTGCGCATCATCGAGTCAAGAGTCGACGCGATCCGTGCTCTCAACGAACAGGGCGTTGTGAACTCGATTTGTTCGAAGAACGACCCAATGGTTGCCGAAGCGAAGCTGAAGGAACTGGGCCTAGACGACTTGTTTGTTTTCTCGGAGATAGCCTTCGAGCCAAAGGGAGCTCTCGTCAAACGCATCGTGGAAGACATGTCGCTTAGATTTCCCGACGTAGTTTTCGCCGACGACAACGAACTCAATCTTCGCGAGGTCGAGCATGCTTGCCCTGGCATCGTTGCCATGGACTCCCGTGAGGCTGTGTTCGATAACTTTCTCGCCGACACCGTCGAGCAGACTCGCGGCGGGTCATCGCGACTCGCACGATACCGCATGTTGGAGCGCAAGCGTCAGGATCGCGACTCCGTTCAAGGCACGAACGAGGACTTCCTTCGTCAATGCGGAATCAAGATGGTTGTTTTGGAGCGCACCGACAACCTGCCACATGCCCGGCGGATCGAGGAACTCATCAACCGAACCAATCAGTTGAACTTCCTGAAGACTCGGGTGCCCGAGGGCTCAATGACGGACATTATTATCGAATCAACCCGTCACTTTACTTTCTCGGCCGTGGTCTGGGACAACTACGGAAATCACGGCCTTGTGGGGTTTGCCTCCGTGGCGTTCCGGCGACGGCTGGACCAATTCACGTTCTCCTGTCGAACCATGAACATGGGCATCGAGTCGGCGCTGGCGAGTGTCATGCAGAAGACTACGTTGCTGGTCGACGAAGACTTTCCTGTTGAACCGAGCTTTCCAGACTGGATCACATTGGTCGATCCAGACTCAGATGAAGCGCGCGAGCGCGTAGCGGAAGCGACCAGCCAGGTAGATGCCGACTCCACGGTGCGAGTCATGGCAAACTGCCAATCCGCTGCAATTGCGCATTATATGGCCGCTGGCGATTCAATTGACTTTGACAACTGGCCGCGAGTGTTTTCGCTGAACCGATTCGCTGCAACCAGCCACTTCCCTGGGGAGTGGCGTCCGGTCATGGTATATGGCGCATTCGTTGACTACAACAGCAACTATTGGCCGGGTTCGGTCGATCCGGGAGTCGAGCGATATCGAGTGGCCGCCCTTGCGCTCGCGGATGCTGCCGCCGCAAAGGGTAGCGATCTCGTCGTTGTGCTGCCTACCGAAGACTTCGTCGTAGAGAGGGAGGGCGAAGGTTTGACGCGCTCGCTCTACGGAGAGAAGAACGATGTTTGGCGTGCGATTGCCAGCGAGCGACCACGTGTCCGCATCGTGGAGATCTCTTCCGTGGAATCTGTGGGTTCGATCGAGGACCCCCGTCATTTCTCGCGAGATCTGCTCATTGGAATCTCCAAGTTGGTCGCTGAGAAGCTGGCGGACCTGCGGTCGGTTGCGAATTGATTCGCGGTCGACGCCTCGAGCGGTGCGCGCGGCGGCAAGAAGTGGACTGCGCGCCGCACGGAAGCGGCCCACGAACCGGATGCCAAAGGTTTGCGGTCGTCGACCACGGACCGCAACGCGGTGGTCGCTGCCATCGAGACGATCGCTAGCGATCGGGGCGCTCGCGCGGCTTTGGTGTCAGGGCTGCAGCGGAGTGTTGCGTCTGCGGGCAAGTTGGCGAATCTTTTACCTTGATGCGGCTGGTGGGTGAGTGCCGGGACATCGGTCAGTGAGGATGGGTGTCTGAGCTCGATTGGCCCATGCCCGACGTGTTGCATCTAAAAGCAACTCTGGTGCAGGCAGATCAGTTCGCACTTTGATGGGGGATCTCGCAGGAATGTGCGCTATCTTTTTCGCCATGGCAAAGAAGACTTACGTTCAACTCGTCGACGACTTCTCGGGTGACAGCATCGATGACGGCGCAGGCCGCACCGTTCGCTTCGCCTTCGACGGGGCCGAGTATGAGATCGACCTCACCAACGAGCACGTCGAGGAATTCGCCGAGACGCTCGAACGCTTCGTGCGCGCATCCCGCCGTGTCTCGGGACGCCGCAAGACGGGTGGCAATGCCCCTCGTGGCGGCGGCAGCTCAGAGACCGCCGCTATTCGCGAATGGGCCGAGTCGCAAGGGCTGAAGGTTGCCTCGCGCGGGCGCATTTCGGGGGACATTGTGGAGCAGTACCGGAATCGCTGAGAGCGATAGTTGAGAGAGGCGCCGTTTCCCGTATTGGGGGCGGCGCTTCTTGGTCTCGTGACGCGTGCGGGCTGCGCCCGCGCGCTCCTCGACCAGCGGAGGGACTACTCGACCGGCGAAGGGGTCTCGATACGCGGACTTCGTCCGCTACTCGACCAGCGGATCGCCGAGGAGCTCGTCGATGCGCTCGGCGATGAGCTGCAAGCCATCTTCGTTGGGGTGCAGGCCGTCGGAGGCGATGAGGTCGGGGCGACCCTCGAGCGGGTCGCCCAGGTCGAGGTACTCGGCACCGATGCGGTCGGCCTCGCGTTCCACGATGTCGCTCAGCTCGAGCAGCGCCCGCGGCGGCGGCGGGTCGTCCCAGATGGGCGATGTGACGATGATGCGCGCATCGGGCAGCGCCTCGCGCAGCTGCGTGTAGAACTCGGTGACGGCGGGCTCGAGCTCGGCCGTGCTGCGCGCGAGGTCGTTGCGGCCACCGGAGACGACCACGACCTCTGGATCGTAGGAGACCGCATCCGGGATCACGCCCGCGTAGTCGGGGCAGCCGCCCGTCTCGCACCAGCTCGCGTCGTGGCTCTTGGCGTAGCCCGTGCCGGAGACGCCGAGGTTCACGATCTCCCAATCGCGAAGCGTGCCGAGGATGACGGGGAAGCCCGTGCCGCTCAGCGTCGTGCCCGCGCCGACCGTGTAGGAGTCGCCGATGAAGACGGCGACGGGCCGGGTGGCGGGCGGCTCGGCGGCGGGAGTCGTCTCGTCGGCGGCAGGGCGCTCAGGGGTGCGCGGCCACAGGATGATCGTCAGCACGAGGACGACGAAGGCGGAGGCGATCGCGGTGAGGGTGATGGCGCGGCGGGACATGTGCGTGCGGGGCTCCGGTTTCGTGACGCGAGCGGGCTGCGCCCGCGCGCTCCTCAACCTACGGGGTCTGGCGGGGTGACGAGGGCTCGGACGGCCTCCAGGGGGACCGAGACCCAGGTGGGGCGGTTGCTGAGCTCGTAGACGACCTCATAGAGCGCCTTGTCGAGCAGCAGGGCGACGAAGACCGGATCGCGCTCGTCGACGGGACCCAGCGCATCCGCGTAGCCCGACAGGAACTCCTGCTGTCGGGCGTGCACCCAGTCTCCGGCGGCGGCGCCATCGGCCTCCGGCAGCTCCTGCAGCGCGGATCCGGCCGCGTAGTCGAACGAGCGCAGCATGCCGACGACGTCGCGCTGCGGCGGCTCGCGCACCATGCGCTCGTGCATCGGGCGCAGCGGCTCGCCCTCGAAGTCGATGATGGCCCAGCTGCCGTCGGCGGCGCGCAGCACCTGGCCCAGGTGCAGGTCGCCGTGGATCTGCTGCAGCTGCCCGAGCGCGCGCACCTCGCGCAGCCGTTCGCCCGCGGCCGCCAGCTGGTCATCCACGTCGGCCAGCACCCCGGCCGCCTGCTCGCGCGCCCAGGCGAGGCGCTGCTCGAGGCCGGTGATGAAGCGCAGGGCGTCGGCCTCCGACGCCTCGGCCGACCCCATCGCATCCGCCAGGTCGCGATGCACGGTCGCGACGGCGGCGCCCAGCGCGGCCGCATCGGGCAGCGCGGGCTGCTCGCCGCGCAGGGTGGCAAGCGCGTGCTGGCGGAAGAGCTCCCAGCCATCTTCGCCGCCGGCGACGAACGACGAGACCGCCAGCAGGTGGCCGCTCACGAAGGCCTCTCCCGCCGGCCAACTGGCGCTGATCGAGGCCAGCAGCCTCGGCACGGGCTCGCAACCGGCGCGCGTGAGCGCGCCCGTCACCACGACATCCGGGTTGTCACCGGGGGAGACCACGCGGAACACCTTCGCGATCCACGGCTGCTCGCCGCCGCCGATGATCGACGTGTTCGACTGCTCGCCAGCGATCACGCGGATCTCGCCTGCGGGCGCTGGCTCGCTCGTCGCCTCGCCAGTGAGGCCATCGGCCATGCGCGTGCCCGCGGCGACCTCGATGATCGCCTGCACCGCATCCGCGTCGTGCGTCGCATCGACGAGCCAGCGCCCGTCGAGCTCGGCGATCGCCGCGGGGCCAGGCTCGTCGCGCCACGCGACAGGCACCTGCAGCAGAGTGTCGCCGGCGCGCAGCAGCAGGATCGCCGCGTCGCCCAGGTCGTACGCGCGCTCGAGCGTGACATCGACCTGCTGGCCCTTCAGCGGGTACCAGCGGGTGGTCGTCATCCAGCCTGCGATGGCATCGATGACGGCCGCGTCGTCGTAACCGCTAGCGGCGCTGGGTGTTTGTGCGCTCATGGGGGTCACGATGCCAGGTGTGGCGGGGTGCTGGCTATGGGGCAGTGCGCGTGAGTTCCGGCGCTCGCCTCGACGCGCTCGTGCAGTCAGCGCTCATGAGCAGGCCGCAGATAGTTGGTCGAGAGGTTGCCCGATTGTGCCTTCAGGTGTTCAAGACCGCCTCCTCGGCGGAACTGCCGGCGGCGGTCGACATCATGGATCCGTTCCATGTCGTCCGCCTCGCCGGCAACGCGCTCGATGGCTGGCGGCGCCGCGTGCAGCAACAGCTCTGCGGCCACCGCGGCCGGAAGGGCGATCCGCTCTACGCCGCCCGCCGCCCGCTCCACACCGGCGCTGGGTTCCCCACAGATCGGCAGCAGCAGCGCCTCGACGCCCTGTCCGCCGACGATCGGCACGCGGCGGTCGAGGTTACCTGGAGTCTCTACCAGCACATGGTCGACGCCTACCGCGAACCCGACCCGGCTGGGGAAAGAAGCTGATGGTCGATTCGATCGACGCGGTCAGCGCCGGCGTCCCCGCGGCGCTGCGCGAGGTGATCACACTCGGACGTACGCTGAAGCATGGCGCCTCCGACGTGCTCGCATAGTTCCACCGACCCGGCACCTCGAACGGCCCGACGGAGGCGATGAACGGCCGCCTCGAACACCTCCGCGGCTCCGCTCTCAGCCTCCGCAACCCGACCAAATCGGCAGGACACTGCTCGAAGCCGGCGGATTCAGACCGCTACTACACCGTCCAATGCGCTGAGCCCGTTGAGCACGTCGAGGTCCTCGGATCAGATCGGGTGGTTGGCACTACCGAACCTCGGGGCCTCGACCCCCACCCGCTCACGCTCTCCCGACGTGCCTCACCCTACCGAATGTCCGAAGGGCCCCATTGTGCCGCGTATTCGTCAATATCTTTAGCGGTCAGAGGCACAGGGGAATACGGGGACTCCTCCGCTAGGCGGCCGGTCTCGATCTCCGACACGAATTTTTCCGGATCATCCACCGGGAGGGCAGATATGACATCGGGCCCAAAACGCCACCAAGCGGTCGACTGCATTCGCGACGCCAACTCTTCGGGGAAGCGACTTTTAATGATCTTTGCCGGGACACCTCCGACGATGGTGTAGGGCGCGACATCCTTCGTGACCACCGCATTGGCAGCTACCACAGCCCCGTCGCCGATCCTGACGCCGCGGGCTAGGGTGACATTCTCACCAATCCACACGTCATTACCGATACTGCACACGGGGGCAGGCGGCTCGAAAAAGTGCCGGGTCATGTGGGAACCGCTTGCAGCAACGTAGTCGCGTGTCGCGATCCAGTTCGTGTAGAAAACAGTGGACAAGGCAGCCCATTGGTGGGGGTGATCGTTTCCCATCACAGCTAGACCCTTGGCGACGGCACAGTAGCGGCCGATCTTGATGAGGTGGGCGCTCTCGATGCCAAAGGTGTACGAGAACGCACCGACGCTGTGAAGAACATTCCTGCCAGAGCCATAAAACGTCGTGTACGGCTCCAGTTCGAGGTCCTCAGTATACGACAAATATTGGCCCATGCCAGCGCCGGTCTTCTCGATAGAATCCACGCCCGGACCCATTAGGAAAATCTTCCGCTCAGCCAGTAGTGGCTGGATTCGCACGAGCTCAACCCTCTTCATACTTCGCAGTCTAATTTGACGGTCTGTGCCCCGACGTCATCGGAGCTCTTCGAACGCATTTTGGCGACGCTCCCGGCCGGCTGCAGCGCAGTCACGCGGGTCTGCTGCACGGACAGGTGACACCTGATCTGTGGTGCCGTGAGGTGCCGCTGGGAGGATGTCATCATGCCCAAGCCCTACCCGCGCGAGTTCCGTGAGGACGTCGTGCGCGTCGCTCAGAACCG